>NZ_JBNLYE010000085.1:0-15917 GCF_050172095.1 Bacillus sp. GMs2/2 | reverse complement strand
GTACACCATTATTCATCATCATAAAGGCTTTAGAAAATTTCTCGTAATTTGCTTTTCTTGGATCAATCTTTGGTATCACATTTAGAAATATATATAATGCAATCATAATTCCGACCATAGAAATCATTCCGTAAAATTTAGAAGAATATCCATCTACCTTACCTCCGCTCCAATGCGTTGCAATTGTATCCGGCAAATGTGGCCAAGCAAACGCCCAAGCTAAACAAGTTATAACAATTAATAAGATTGCAAAAAGATGTTTTTTCATTTCCCCTCTTCCCCCTTATTCGTAAATGTAAACACCCAAGTTAATAAATCTTGAAAGACAGTTGTGTTTAAAGAGTACACAACAAATTGCCCTTTCTTTTCATCTTGAATAAGTTCAGCATTTTTAAGTGCGCTTAAGTGGTGTGAAATACTTGGTTTTGTCATATTGAAATGTTCAGCGATTTCACCAGCGGTTAAATCACCTTCTTTTAATAAGTCTAAAATTTTTCGCCTTGTTGGATCTGCTAATGCTTTGAATGCTTGATTCAATGTCTTTCTTCCTTTCGATAATTAGACATTTAGATATTTATCTAAATGTTAAACCGATTACTGTTATTTGTCAATTGTATCCAGTGCCCTTTTTACTTTTCTCACTTTTAACCTATACTGTTTACTAGCTTATCTTTCAACATAATGAAAAGACTTGAAACACATGATACACTATAGCTACAATTGTTTTTCTGAGGAGGAATATACATATGTATAAAATTTTAATCGTTGAAGACGATCCAAATATTTCATCATTACTGCAATCTCACATTCAGAAGTACGGTTATGAAGCTGTTGTTGCAGAGAATTTCGATGATATTATGGAATCGTTTAACGCTGTGAAACCACATCTTGTTTTACTTGATGTAAACTTACCGAAATTCGATGGTTTCTACTGGTGCCGTCAAATTCGTCATGAATCTACTTGTCCAATTATTTTCATTTCAGCGCGTGCTGGTGAGATGGAACAAATTATGGCAATTGAAAGCGGTGCGGATGATTACATTACAAAACCATTCCACTACGACGTTGTAATGGCGAAAATTAAAGGACAATTACGCCGTATTTACGGTGATTATGCACCAAATATTTCTGAACGTATCGTTGAAGTAGAAGGTTTAAAACTATTCCCAGAACGTCCTGAAATTCACTTCGGATCTGAACAAGTTCTTTTAACGAAAAAAGAAGCTATTTTAGCTGAAATGTTATTATCTAAATTCCCTCGTACAGCAAGCCGTGAAGATTTATTAGCTGCGCTTTGGGATGACGAAAGCTTCGTTGAAGAAAATACATTAAACGTAAACATTACGCGTCTTCGTAAAAAGTTTAATGAGCTTGGTATTGAGAACTCTATTGAAACAGTACGTGGACTTGGATATCGCTTTAACGCAACTTGGAGTGAATAAGCATGAAGCTATTTTTACGTGATCATTTTGCATTTTTCCTACTGTACGTTTTAAACTTTGGTATCATTTTCGTTCTTTATGATGCAGTAGATGGATTTCAAAACAATAAATTTTATTTCGTCGTTTTAAGTTTATATTTATTTATTTGTTTCCTCGCTTACCGTTACGTTCGCAATCGTAGAATGTACCATAGATTAAGCGAGCAACCAGAAAAAATGGAAGATGTGTTTATTGAAAGAGCAACTGCTCCGATGCCTCACGGTGTCAATGAACTCGTGCGTACGCAGTACCGCCTCTTCCAAAAAGAACTACAATCGTATGAAGTAAAACAACAAGAACATCAATTATTCATTAACCACTGGGTACATCAAATGAAGACTCCTGTTTCTGTTATGCAGCTTATGGTGCTAGAAATGGAAGACGAGCATTTAATTCCAAAGTTTAAAAAAGAGTTAGAGCGTCTAAACCAAGGGCTTGATATGGCTTTATACATGGCTAGGTTAAATAACTTCCATGAAGATTTCCATGTTGAGACGATTTCATTAAAAGATACGGTAACAAAAAATATTAACGGATTAAAAGAACTATTCATTCGTAATGGTGTCTTCCCTGTTTTAGAAGTCCATTCTGATTTAAAAGTTGCTTCTGATGCAAAATGGCTAAAATTTATCATCTATCAGTTAATGACAAATGCTGTTCGTTACTCTGGGGAACGCGGAAAGAAAGTTTTCTTATCTGCTTACCGAAACGGAAAAGATATTATTTTAGAAGTTCGCGATGAAGGTGTTGGTATTCCGCAAGAAGATATTCGAAGAGTATTTGAACCATTTTACACTGGGAAAAACGGTCGCGCATTCGGAGAATCTACTGGTATGGGACTTTATATTGTAAGTAAAATTTGTGATTATTTAGGTCACTCTGTCAAACTAGATTCCGAAGTTGGTAAAGGAACGACGATTAAAATCATCTTCCACAACGCTGCAAATAATCAAGCAGAACATACGGAGAAGGTGACCGAAGCATGATCGTAACATATGCTAGCAAAATGTATGAGAACTCACTCTCATACATTTTTTGCAATACAACTACTTCTATATCTTCTAGCCGGAGGTATAATCTATGACATTTTGGCAATTTGCATTTAAAAACGTCACGCGCAACTCGAGAGCTTATTTTGCTTACTTTGTAAGTAGTTCCTTTTCCATTGCTGTGTTCTTTTCGTTTGCTGTTTACTTATTCCATCCGAAATTACAAAACTTTGACATGACCTCTGAAATTTCAGGATTAATGATATTTTCAGAAGTAGTAATTGTATTTTTCTCTTTCTTCTTTTTACTATATTCCATTGGTACTTTTTTAAAAGTTAGAAAAAAACAATTTGGTGTTTTGACCATTTTAGGAATATCGAGAAAACAATTACATCGTCTTGTTTTTATGGAGAATATGTTAATCGGGATTTTATCTATCTTTTTCGGCATGCAGTTTGGAGTTGTTTTTTCTCAATTTTTCTTATTAGTAACAGCCAAACTTACGCATGTTCCAGGAATATATTTATACGGTCCTACTAACGCGTTTATTTTAACAACCATTGTTTTCCTTAGTCTTTTTATCATTGTATCTGCATTCACACCAATGCTTATTCGTACAAAAAAAGCGGTACACCTTTTAAAAACAAATGGTGGAAAACAAAAAGAAAGAAAACCATCCGTACTTGTTTCATTATTTGGTGCGATTTGTTTATTTGGTGGTTATACGTTAGCTGGAAATCCTAAATATTTCGTATCAGTAAGCCCGCAAATCGGTGTTATATATATGGTTTCGAGTATTTTCGTTATCCCAATGCTAGTTACAATAGGAACATATTTTTTCTTTTCTCAAATTAGTTTCTTACTGATTTATATTTTAAAGAAAAGAAGAAGATTTTATATGAAACGGATTAATATGCTTTGGATTTCAGATTTAGCAAACCGTATTCGGACGAATATTAATATGCTTTTTATTGTAGCGATGCTCTCTACAATTGCTTTCACAATGATCACGTTCCTATATGGATTCGGGAAATTTATTAAGCTAGAGGTGAATAGAACTTCCCCTTTCCCAATTTCTTATTTCTCTTATGATGCGAACCCTTTTGTTACAGAGCATTTAAATTGGCTTGAGCAACAATTACAAAAAGAGCATTTCCCTTATCAAAAAATAAAAGCTGATATATATGAAACACCACTAAAAGAAGATAAAGATATAGCTATTTATAATGACGTATACGCAATTAAGCAAAGTGACTATAACAAACTTGCGAATTCTTTACGAATGAAACAACTATTTATGGATGATAACGAAGCATATGTGCTAACAGGGACATCTTATATCACCATATTCAACGAATTTGAGCAAAGCTACAATAGGGATTACATTACACTCTCTAGTACAAATACGAAATTAAGAGTTAAAGGCTATGAGCATGTAAACGCAATCCCATCTGACTTTTCATATCAAACGATAGTGTTGCCTGATATTATCGTAAATAACTTACCTAACACCGTAAAACATATATCAGCATACAATTACAAAATTCAAAACTGGGAACAGACATATGAAATTGCTGATAATTTTATAGAAAAGGTACAAAAAGATCGAAATAAATACCAGTATGAAGGGCCTCTTATTCGCTCCTTTGAATCAGCGGGATCGTTATACAAAATAACATCAGGTAGTGCCGCGTACTTCCTAATCGGGACATTTTTAGGAGTTATTTTCTTCATTGGAGCTGGTAGCGTTCTTTACTTTAGAATGTATACGGATTTGACGAACGAACAAGAGAAATATATAACGATTTCTAAAATCGGTGTAACAGATACAGAGATGAAACGATCTGCAACCATTCAACTTAGTATTTTATTTTTCATTCCGTACATTATGGCATCCATTCATACAATGTTCGCAACAAAAATGCTACAAGATGTAATTGGTCTGTCTTTGTTCAAAGAAGTTTCAGCCGTTCTTATTATTTTTGGATTCGTTGAAATCATATTTTTCTTATTCATTCGTTCACTTTATATGCAAAAATTATCACATTACACGAGTGGACAAAATATTTAAAACAAACTTGATGAAAAGAGTATCTCTCATACTCTTTTCATCTTCACCCTATTAGGAGGTTTAGGTGAATGACATTTTGGCAGTTTGCATTTAAAAACGTCACAAGAAACGCCAGAGCTTATTTCGCCTATTTTGTAAGCAGTGCGTTCTCCATCGCAATCTTTTTCTCATTTGCAGTTTATTTATTTCATCCTAAATTGCATATGACAGACGTGAATTTTTCTCTGAACATATTAATGACAATTTCAGAAGTTGTCATTGTGTTCTTTTCATTTTTCTTTTTACTGTATTCAATCGGGACGTTTTTAAAAGTACGAAAAAAACAGTTCGGGATTTTAACAGTACTTGGCATATCTCAAAAACAATTAAAGCGACTCATATTTATAGAAAATATGTTAATTGGTGCTCTTTCTATATTTTTTGGCATTCAACTTGGACTTGTCTTTTCACAGTTCTTTTTGTTAGTTACCGCCAAAATTACACACGTACCTGGTTTATATTTATATCCGCCTACAAGTGCTATCGTTTTAACTATCATCATCTTTCTCGGGCTCTTCATTCTCGTATCATCTTTTACACCGATGCTCATTCGCACGAGAAAAGCCGTACGTCTTTTAAAAGAAGGAAAACAACAAAAAGAAAGAAAAGCATCCGTGCTCATCTCTCTATTTGGTGCGATCTGTTTAATATGTGGATATGCGTTAGCCGCAAATCCGCTGTATTTTATGTCGCTAGGTGACATAATTGGACTTTTATATGCCGTCTCTAGTATATTTGTCATCCCATCGCTTATTGCAGCTGGAACATACTTTTTCTTTTCACAAATTAGTTTTTTACTTATTCGTATTTTAAAAACACGAAGAAAGTTTTATATGAAACGAATTAATATGCTTTGGATTTCCGATCTAGCATCACGTATTCGGACAAACATTAACATGCTCTTTATTGTAGCGATGCTATCGACGCTCGCTTTTACAATGATTACATTCTTATATGGATTCGGGAAATTTACAAAGTTTGATGCGATTAGACAAAACCCTTTCCCGTTTACTTATTTATCACATACTGAAAATACGTTAGCTGATGAACATTTAAACTGGTTAGAGCAGAAATTTAATGAAGAGCACTTTACTTATACAAAATTTAAAACGGATATATATGAAGTATCTTCGGCTGAAGATAACACGCAGCTCTATTATGCCATTAAACAAAGTGACTATAATGTACTTGCTAAGGCTTTAAATTGGGAAAAACTCACGGTAAATAAGAATGAATCTTATATTCTTATGAAAGACTTAGATGATCAGGTTATTGGAACACTTCACAATAAAGAACAGAAAAATACTCTTACACTTACTCAAAACAATTTACAACTACAAGTGAAAGAATATAAAAGTTATAGCCCATTCCCAAACAGCTTAATATACCAATTACTCATACTATCTGATGAAAATGTAGAAGCCTTATCCACAGTTTCCAAACAAATGAGTGTATATAACTTCAAAGTTACAGATTGGGAAAAAGCATATAATATCGGTTCATCGTTTATAACAAAAATCCATAACGATAATGCAGCAATTCAAGCAGAGCATCCACCTTTCCATGCAAGTGAAGCGAGCGATTCTCTATATAAGACAAAACTAAATGTCGCTTCGTTCTTCTTAATTGGTACTTTCCTAGGAGTTATTTTCTTTATCGGTGCTGGCAGTGTTCTTTACTTCCGGATGTATACAGATTTAACAAATGAGCAAGAAAAATATATAACGATTACGAAAATCGGCTTAACTGAGACTGAAATGAAACGTTCAGCGACAATTCAGCTTGCAATTCTTTTCTTCGTACCTTACATTATGGCATCAATCCATACGATGTTTGCGACAAAGATGCTACAAGAAATATTACATCTCTCGTTCTTCGCTGAAATTACAGTCGTACTGTTGATTTTTGGAACAGTTGAAATTTTATTTTTCCTTTTAATTCGTTCCTTTTATATGCAAAAATTATCACAACACATTAAGTTTTAAAAAGTAGAAAGGTGATTACTATGGAAGAAGTATTACACATAAAAAACGTCTCAAAAGTATATGAGGGGAAAGTCCCTCATACTGCTTTAAAAAATATAAATTTACACGTGGATAAAGGGGAATTCGTTGCCATTATGGGACCATCTGGTAGCGGAAAATCTACATTTTTAAACGTTATCTCTACAATCGATTCTCCGACTTCTGGTGATGTCGTGATTAACGGAAAAAAACCGCACACATTTCGTAGAGAGAAGTTAGCTATTTTCCGAAGACAAGAGTTAGGATTTGTTTTCCAAAACTTTAACTTACTAGATACACTGACAATCGGTGAAAATATCGTATTACCTTTAACATTAGATAATGTTCCATTAAAAGAAATGGATGAAAAGCTTGATAACATTTCAAAAAAGCTTGGAATTGATCATATTTTGGACAAGCGTATTTTTGAAGTTTCTGGGGGACAAGCACAGCGTACCGCAGTAGCACGTGCTGTTATTCATCATCCTTCACTTCTACTAGCCGACGAACCGACAGGAAACTTAGATTCAAAAGCGGCAATTGACGTAATGGAGTTATTTACGAAATTAAATAAAGAAGAAGATGCAACGATTTTAATGGTTACGCACGATCCGTTTGCAGCAAGTTATTGTAACCGTGTTATTTTCATTAAAGATGGCGAGCTTTACAATGAACTGCACCGCGGATTATATCGCGAGAAATTTTATCAAGAAATATTAGATGTTCTAGCGTTATTAGGAGGAAGACGTGGATGACATTTTGGCAATTCGCATTTAAAAATGTCTCGCGTAATTCGAAAGCATATTTCGCCTACTTTGTAAGTAGTGCTTTTTCTATCATGGTTTTCTTTTCATTTACTGTATACGCGTATCATCCGCGCTTACAGAGTATACAAAGCTTTCAAGAACGTGATCCTCTAATGAACTTAGCTAGTACAGCACAGCTTGTGATCGTTATGTTCTCGTTCTTCTTTCTCTTATATTCAATTGGAACATTTTTAAATGTTCGGAAGCAGCAATTCGGGATACTCACTATTCTTGGTATCTCACAGAGACAATTAAAAAGATTGTTATTTACTGAAAATATGATAATCGGGATATTGTCTATCTTTATCGGCATTCAAGGTGGACTTGTATTTTCTAACTTTTTCTTATTAGTCACTTCGAAATTAACAAGTGCGAAAGGTCTCTATTTATATTGGCCAACAGAAGCGATTATCGTTACAACCGTAACGTTTATCATTTTATTTTTAATCGTTTCTACGTTTACACCAATGTTTATTCGTACTCGAAAAACAGCCCACCTCATTAAGGGGAATAAGAAAATGCCAGCTGAAAAAAGACCATCTATACTCATCTCTTTATTCGCTTTAATTTGTTTAGGGCTATGCTATTATATCGCTGGTTATCCGCGAGGCTACGTAACGGAAAAAAATGTGCAAAATGGATCTGTCTTTTTTATTATGTTATCTATTTTACCGCTCGTAATAGTCGGGACATATTTATTCTTTTCACAAACATTCCTTCTTTTCATCTATATTTTAAAGAAGCGCAGAAAGTTTTATTTGAAACAAATAAATATGTTATGGATTTCAGATTTAGTTTCTCGTACACGCAGTAATATTAATGTACTCTTTATTGTTTCTATGCTATCTGCACTTGCATTTACGATTATTATCGGGTTATTTGCTGCTAATAACAATACGAAGGCATCAGTACTAGAGCGATATCCCGTTCCCTTCACGTATACATCAGAAGGTGACAATTCCCTTGAACAAAAGCATATTTCTACAATTGAAACGGAGCTTACAACTAATAATTTTCTTTACAAAAAATATAAGTTTACAGTATTAAAAGATACAGCTTCCAAAGAAGATATTATGCTTATGAAGATGAGTGATTATAACGCAATTGCTAAACAATTGAAAAGACCGGAAATAACAATCGATTCTACAGAAGTTTATATTATTTCTCGGCACTCACCAGAACTTCTCGATCTCGTATCTAATCCATTTGCAAAGCAAAATACGATTACACTCGGGTCTAATAAAAAAGAATTTCATATTAAAGGGTTTATTAATAAGGGAATCGAACCATCCTTTGCATTCCCACATTTAGCTGTCGTACAAGATTATGTATTTGATAATATGATTCCTCATATTGAAACAACTGTAATCTATAACTACTTCGTAGAAAACTGGGAAAATGCAATAGTTCCAACCAAAAATATGTTACGTGTTATTAGTGGCGATGCGCGTGAGTTCTACGAAAAGCATACAGAAGAGAACGCTCAAGTTCCTTTCTTCATACACACGGCTACGGATGAACTCATTTACGGTAAAGGAAATGCAGTTGCTCAATTCTTTATTTGGGCATTTCTCGGCTTTATTTTCTTTATCGGTGCGGCTAGTGTTTTATACTTCCGTATGTATAATGACTTAACAACTGAAAGACAAAAGTATATTACGATTACAAAGCTTGGCTTAACTGAATCAGAAATGTTTCGCTCTGCAACGATTCAATTAGGAATTTTATTTTTCGTTCCTTACATCGTTGCTGGTGTTCACACGTTATTTGCGGTTAAGTTTTTACAAAGCATGTTTTCTTTCTCATTACTAAAAGAGACATGTATCGTACTCACCTTTTTCGGGATTATTGAGATTATTTTCTTCTTCTTAATCCGTTCTCTGTACATTAATAAATTATCACAGCATATAAAAATATGAATAAAATAGCCTTGTGCAATATGCACAAGGCTATTTTCAATAGTTTTTAATAATTAGCAGCAATATCCACCGTAGCCGCCTGCGTAACCGCCGTAACCACCATAGCCACAACCGCCGCCTCCGCCGAAGCAGCTAGCACCGATGATAATTAATAAAATAAACAATACGATTAGAAGCGCAAAACCGCCTCCGCAACCATGTCTGCGGTTACAATCATCATGTCTGTGTTCACACTTTTCGCTCATTACCCTATTCCTCCTTTAGTATCATTCATAACAAGTTCACCTTGCTCTAAATGAGGGGATTCCATTTATATTATGTTTTCAGGGCGAATAGGAAGCTTGGCTTACCTAAAAACGGGCTTGTTTTAGGAATTGGGCTTAATCAAAAAAAAAGATACCTATTCAGGTATCCTTTAAAGAAACATATTCAACAAAAGAGCAAAACCAAATGCAATAAATGATAACAATGTTTCCAGCACCGTCCACGTTTTAAATGTTTCCTTCACCGTCAAACCTAAATACTCTTTTACAAGCCAGAACCCTGCATCATTTACGTGAGAAAACATTAATGAACCTGCACCGGTTGCAATAACGAGAAGCTCTAAATTCACACCAGACATGTGCTGAATAACTGGTGAAACAATCCCTGCTGCTGTCGTTAATGCTACTGTAGCTGAACCTGTTGCAATTCGAATTAAACCAGCTACCATGAAAGCTAATACGATTGGTGATAACGAAATATGTTCTGCCATTTGTGCAATAGCTGTTCCAACGCCGCTTTCAATTAATATTTGTTTAAATCCACCGCCTGCACCAATTATTAAAATAATAGAACCGACAGGCAATAAACTTTCATCTGTTAATTTTTTAATCATCTTTTTATTAATACCTTGTTTGATACCAAGTAAATAAAATGCTGCGAAACATGAAATAAGTAAGGCGATTACTGGACTCCCTATAAACACAAAAAATTCAGTCAATTTTTTCGGTAATGAAATATATGGTGCAACTACTGATAAAATCATCAATACAACTGGTAATAAAATAATAAAGAATGAAATTTTACGACTTGGCAAATCAGTTGATACTGTCGTAACTCGAACAAGATCCGGTTCATTTTCAGGTATAACCCTCTTATGTACCCACTTTGCAAATATTGGGCCTGCGATAATGGCTGTTGGTAACGCGATAATTAATGAATATAAAAGTACCTTTCCTAAGTTCGCGTTATAAATACCGATTGCTGTCATCGCCCCTGGATGTGGTGGTACGAGCCCGTGAACAATAGATAATCCTGCAATGACAGGTAACGCAATTAATAATATATTTTGCTTCGTCGTTTTTCGAATTGAAATAACGAGTGGTAATAAAATGACAATCCCCACTTCAAAAAACACTGGAATCCCTATAACAAAACCTGCAAATAACATAGCCCAAGGTAGTTTCTTCACACCGAAAAATCGAATAAAGAAGTCTGCCACTTGCATGCCCGCCCCTGAATCGGACATCATTTTTCCTAAAATTGTTCCGAGGGCTAAAATACCAACTAGATGCCCTAGTACACTACCAACACCAGTTTCATAGGCAGTCACTATTTTCGTCAAATTCAGTCCAGACATAATAGCTAAAAATAAACTCGCAACTGTTAAACTAATAAATGCATGCCATTTCCACCATGATACCCCTAAAATAACAATTGTGATCGCAAGTAACGTGACGATTAATAAGTATATATCCATCTCTCATTCTCCTTACTTTTATCCCGATTGGTGTGGGCTAATAATTAGTGGGTGATGCCCTCCTCCACTAATTAAAGTTTTACTTTATAAAAAAAGAGGGAACATCCCCTCTTTTTTATACGTCATAATTCACTACATAATGCTGCATTTCTGTATTGTAGTAGCCTTCGCTATATTCAATTACTTCGCCAACTTCATCATAAGAATAGCGCATACGTTTTAATAACGCTGTTCCCTCTTTTTCACCTAGCGCTTCTGCAACGAAATTAGGTGCAAGCCCAACCGCGAATTCATCTCTGAAGTTTTCTAAATGTATACCTCGGTCTTCAACTAAATCATAAAGCGATTGTAAATCAAAGTCCGATAAATCTGTACTTGCCATTCCTGCTGAGAAATAGTGCGTATAATGAATGTACGGTGCATCATTTAACGTATATAAACGTTCGATACGGAAACTCTCTTTCCCGAATAATCGAAATGGCACTGTTCCTTCTTCATTATGCACGACTTCTGCTTTTAGCAATTTCTTCTGTACTTTATATCCTTCTTCCACTAATACTTCTGTAAATTTCTTACCCTTTGACAGTTTTGTCGCAGAAGTATTACGAATCACTTTCGTTCCTTTACCACTTTTCTTTTCCAAGTATCCTTCTTGAGCGAGTTCTTTAATGGCATTACGCACTGTAATCTTACTAACTTTGAACTCTTCTTCTAATTGCGGTTCTGAAGGAATATTCGTATGAATCGCATATACGCCATGCAATATTCGATCACGAATAATATTTTTTATTTGTAAATATAATGGTCCTTTTTTCCTCGTTACGTTCACTGTTACACCCACTACCTTTCTACATCACCTACTGATGCCGTCATCGCCCGAAGTATATCTTTCTCTGATGACATTGGCGTATCACCGACGATTGTATGTGCTAGCATTCCAGCTGCTGACGCAAATGAAACAGCTTTCTCTGGTGCAAACTCTTTTATCTCGCCATGAATAATTCCGCTCGTATAAGCATCTCCAGCACCTATTCTATCATATACAGAAAACGTAAGTGTTTTTGCAAAAATGAACGAATCATTTTTACATATAAACCCGCGAAGCGAATGTGTATTATCACTGTTGATGGAGCGATGAGTACCAGCGATTGTAGCGATATGATACGTTTCAGCTACCTTTGGAATAAGATCCAGCAGCTGCGCCTCACGCTCCGTCTCTTCTGTTTTCATCCCAAGAACGAACATCGCATCTTTTTCATTCATCATAACGATATTAGCAAGTCCTAGCATTTCTTCATAATGCGGTGTTGCCTGTTCATATCCGTCTTCTCCCCAAAGTGAGGGACGATAATTACAATCAAAAACGACGGTTCCTCCGTTTTCTTTAACTGCTCTCGCTAAAGATTTCATATGATGACGCACCGTATCATTCATCGCAAGTGTAATTCCGCAAAAATGAACGATATCAATTTCCTTTGCGATTTCTTCAAATTGATACATTTCTTCACATGCCGTATTGAAGCTACTTTCTAATCGATTCGAATATGTAACGCGGCTTGCACGTGCACCGAATCCATTTTCTAAAAAATACATACCTACATATTTACCGCCTCTTGAAACAAGAGAAGTTTGAATCCCTAACTTTTGAATGTAAGATACAGCTGCATCTCCAACCGAATTTTCCGGTAAAGTTGAAATAAGAAGCCCTTCATGCCCTAAGTGAGAAAGTGCCGCTACAACGTTCACACCTGTACCTGAAAATGAGTAATTTAACGTGTTAGCTTGCGACAACAATTCATATCCAGGTACTTGCAGGCGCATCATTACTTCGCCGAACGCTGCAATTTTCTTACGCATATTGATCAACTAGCTTTTTCACGACTGCTAATAATTCACGAACATCTTCTACTTTCGTATTACCAGTTTCTTTATCAATAATAGAAGAGTATACGTGCGGGATAACTTGCTCTACATTTGCCTCAAGCGCAATACGTACAATTGTTTCAAAGTTTTCTTTATCAATTCCACCTGTTGGCTCTAATGCGAATCCTTCTTCTGCACAAGCTTTCGCAACTGCGCGATATTCTTCTTGGTGAGCTAGCCCTTTCATCGGGAAGTATTTCAATGAATTTCCGCCCATATCACGTACAAGTGCGATCGCTGTTTTAATTGGAACGATTGCTTTTTCTTCTCCAGCCGCACTAATTGGGCCAGTAGAAATATTTACGTAACCTACTTTTCCTGTTGGTGATACTAAACTATTAATCCAGCTATCTTTTTCGCCGAGATTTGCACGCGTTGCTCCAACTGAAGGGAACACTTGGTTAATATGGCTACCAGGATAATGCTTCGCAATTTCAGCCACAACTGCTGCTTGGCGATTATCTCCTGCGCCTAGTCCGATTGATACAGCGTCATCAATTTCTTTTCCGTATGCTTTCATAGCTATAACAGCTTCTTCTACTGTTGGATAGTCTTTTGATAACACTCCCACTACTACATAACCTTCTGCTGCTTCAAAAATATCTTTCGCATTTTGGATATTGTTTGCTAATACATTTAATGCTACGCGTCCTTTATAAAAACGTTTTTGAATGTTTGTCATTTTAGTTTCCCCCTACAATTTCTCTCAATTTTTCTTCAATCACATGTATGTCATCACCTTGAAGTGGACGTGGATCAATATCAAAGAATCCTTGTCTTACTCCGTAATCACGTGTATAAATGGCGATTTCCCCTTCGCGTAATGCAGTCACAACATCTCTTGCTGATTTGTTTAACTCTTTCTCGTTAATATGAATACGAGCTCTAAAGATTGCTCTTCCAGCCTCATCTTGAACGATCGTTACATTTACACCATTTAATTCTTTTAGCGGCATAAGTACTTGTAGCAATTCTTTTTCTTGCTCGCTCTTATCTTCTTTTACTCCGTACTCATCAAGCGCTTGAAGTAAGCCAAAAGTTGTCTCTTTCCCGACTTTCATACTTCTTCCGATGCAATGTAATTGCACTTTCAGCCATTCGATATATTTTCGTTTACCGCCAACAATACCAGAAGTAGGTCCTTCAATTGCCTTTGAACCACTATAAATGGCAAGGTCTGAATACTTCACATATTTTTGAATGTCTTCTTCAGCTGCCGCATCAACGATAAGTGGTACGTTATTTCGCTGCGCTACTTCCCATGCTTCTTCAACAGAAATCATATTTTTTTGCACTGCATGATGTGATTTCACATAAAGAATTGCTGCTGTATTTTCGTCAATCGCATCTTCAATATGTTCTGCTTTCCCTTCATTTGCGTAGCCAACTTCAACGAGTTTTCCTCCACCTAAGTAAATCATCGTTTCAACAGGAGCACCGTATTGAACGTTATGACCTTTTAACATAATCACTTCGTTTTTCGCGATTACTTCTTGATGAAGTCTTTCACTTTTACGGCGATTTCCTTCTGTAACGATACCAGCGATAGAAAGCGCAATTCCGCTCGATGCTGAATTCACAACGACCGCTGCCTCTGAATCTAGAATTCTCGCAATATGGTCTCCTGCTTTATCTACTAAATCAGCAATTTCCACATAATTTTGTCCACCATGTTTCATCGCATCCATTACTGTATCTGTAGGAGCAGATACACCTAAAATACTCATTCTACCGCTCGCATTAATCACTCTTTTTAATCCGTACTTAGCATTCAATGAATGACCCATTAATTACAACCCCTTTCGTATCAATTCTTCTTTCAGCAACGCGCTGATTCCCTTCTGAATCAATTAACGTAACCTTCTCATCTTTCACCGTAAATAAAGTTAAGTTTGCAATATCGCCTTCTTGAATGCGGCCAAGCTCTGGTTTTTTCAGCCACTCTGCTGCATTTTTCGTAACCGCGTCAATTACTTCTTCTAGCGGATAACCTAAGTAAAGGAATTTCGAAAGAACATGGGCCATACTATACACCGGACCATGCACACGATTCTTCCGGTAAATATCTGTACTAATCGTATTAAAGATGATATCGTGACGCTTCGCAGCCTCTGCTACTTTAAAAGAAAAACTGGCATTACCATGCCCAACATCTAAATGCACACCGCGCTTCACTGCATCTAGTAACACAGGTAACGGTTTGCCTTCTTCATCAAATAAATTATTTTCTTTCCCGTTTAAGTAATGTGTAATGACATCATCTTTTTCTAAAAGAGGTACAACTTCCTCAATGCGAGGAGGCGCTGAACCGATATGTACCATAATTGGTAATGATGTTTCACGAGATAAAGAGCGTGCAACATGAAGCGGTTCAATTCCGCTATCACAAACGACACTTTTACTCATTCTCGCCTTTAACCCAACGATTACATCTTTATACTTTTCTACTGCTTCTATCGCTTTCTCTTTGTCTATCCATTCCATATTGGATAATTCATCAATTCGTTTCAAACCGATGCGAGAAATATTTAAAAAGGCAAATAAATTTGTCTTTGCCTGCTCTCTACTTTTTACTAAATCTGCAATACGATCAGCACCGCAACTACCCGCATCAACAATTGTCGTTACCCCTTGCTTAACGCCAATTTCATCTACCTCATCGCCATACGGATCAAACTCTGGAAAAGCGTGAACGTGCAAATCAATCCAGCCACTCGATACGTAAGTACCAGAGTAATCAAGAACCTTTCCACCCTCGCCAGCACCAGCTTTCGTCACCTGTGCGATTTTGTTATTTTCAATTACAATGTCAATCTCTTCCCCGTTCACACGTTTCACATTACGTAGTACGAATCGTTCTGTCATTGTACTTCCACCCTTTTCTATAAGAAGCCATAAGAATACGCTTACATTAAAGTTTCATTTTATATGTCTTTCACACGTTT
>NZ_JBNLYE010000084.1:0-15959 GCF_050172095.1 Bacillus sp. GMs2/2 | reverse complement strand
AAGCTAGCAAAAGAAAAATATGATATTGATATTAGATTTAGGGAGGAATAATTGATGGCGTATGATTTAGAACCCGAAATTAAAGAGGTACTTGAGAAAATTGATTTTATTCAGAGATATAAAGCATTATCAAAACAATTTCCAGATAGAGAAAACACATTTGAAAACTATGAAAATGAAAAAGCAATTGAAGTATTTGAGTCTCTTGGCTATAAAGCTCTTTTTATGAAAAAGGAAAACTTTTTTATTGTTGGTGAAGTAAAGAACAAGGATTTCTATACTTTCAGATTCAATATCAGCTTAAAATATGGGCTTGTTGAGTTCATTTGGTCTGCAAGGTATAATGGTGAAGTTAGAGTTGGGAATTCATGGGATATGTTTGTAAAAGTATTATCCAATGGTTCTGAAAGATTGCCAGCAGTATGCTTCCACAGTTACGATGAACTCAAAGAAATCATGAAAATCGCCTTTGAAATGTACGAAGATTTCAAGCGAGAATTAATTCCTATCTATTCATAATGTAAAAAGCTACCGAAGACACCAAAAAAGTTACTTCGAGTAGCTTTTATTTATATATATTAAAGTTATTTATTTTCCTCTTTTTGAACATATACATAAGCATCTTTCTGCTCTTTATGTATATCAACTTTCGAATTCTCTGCAAGTTGACCCGCGTTTAGCAAAGAAAAAATAATCAACGCTTCTAGTGACATTTCGTTTTACCACTCCTTTCTATTTGTTATACATTTATCATACCGCTTACATGTGATTTCCGTATGAACTCGAAAAGGAGATTACAACAAAAAGGTTACAGGAATATGAATGCACGCTATAATAACCATTAAATAGGAGGTTGATTCGTTTTGACAATAAATCAAATGGTTCAGTTGGGTAGTGCATGTATGTTGTTTATTACTTCCGCACTTATTAATTGGTATCAGGGAAGTAATTTAATAGATGATCCTGATGAATGGAAATATAGTGCCAAGTTTACGAATTACTTTAAAGGCACCGTTTCAAATTACGAAGATATTTATCAAATCGATTTCTTTATATATGCGGCAAAATTTTATCCAACAGCATTTATTGTTATGCTTATTAGCTTACTTTATATGCTCGTATTAATTCTTCATATTCTATTTACAAGATCTCGTGAGGCAATCTAAATTTATACATAAAAAACCCCGAATCATAGAATTTTCAGCCTACAATTCGGGGTACTATTTGTTTTATATTCGTTTCTGATTAGTAACGAATTAAGAAATATTTCTTCTTACCGCGGCGAATGATTGTGAATTTACCTTCGATGCGGTCGTTTTCTGTTACAACGTAGTCTAATGCTTGTGTACGCTCACCATTTACGTAGATTGCGCCGTTCGTTACATCTTCACGTGCTTGACGTTTTGATGGAGAGATTTTGCTTTCTACAAGTAAGTCAATTAATACTGTATCTTCTGCAGTACGTTCTACAGATGGTACGTCTTTGAATCCTTGCTCGATTTCGCTTGCAGTCAGTTCTGCTACAGAACCGCTGAATAATGCAGCTGAAATTTTAATCGCTTGCTCTAATGCTTCTTCACCATGAACAAGTTTTGTCATTTCAGAACCTAATGCTTTTTGTGCTGCACGTTTTTCTGGCGCTTCAGCTACTTGCTTTTCAAGCTCAAGAATTTCTTCGTGAGATAAGAATGTGAAGTATTTTAAGTATTTAACAACGTCGCGGTCATCTGTGTTGATCCAGAATTGGTAGAACTCGTAAGGAGTTGTTTTCTCTGGGTCTAACCAAATTGCGCCGCCTTCTGTTTTACCAAACTTCGTACCGTCAGATTTTGTAACAAGTGGAATTGTTAAACCGAATGCTTTCGCATCTTCTTCTGATTTACGGATTAATTCAAGACCAGCTGTAATGTTACCCCATTGGTCACTACCACCGATTTGCAGACGGCAATTATGTTGTTGGTATAAGTTTAAGAAGTCGTATGATTGTAAAATCATGTAACTGAACTCAGTGAATGAAATACCAGTTTCTAAACGAGATGCTACTGTATCTTTTGCTAACATATAGTTTAAACCGAAGTTTTTACCGATATCGCGTAAGAATGAAATGACATCTAAGCTACCAAGCCAGTCGTAGTTGTTAGCCATCGTTGCTGGGTTGTCCACGTTTTCAAACTCTAAGAAGTTTGAAAGTTGGTTTTTAATGCTTTCTGTGTAGTAAGCAACTGTATCTTTCGTATTTAATGTACGTTCTGCTTTTTTACCACTCGGGTCACCGATCATACCAGTACCACCGCCAACAAGTGCGATTGGTTGGTGACCAGCTAATTGGAAACGACGTAACATTAATACTGGTAACATATGACCAATGTGTAAGCTATCCGCTGTCGGGTCGAAACCACAGTATAATTTAACGCTTTCTTTTTCTAATAATTGCTCAAGGCCCTCAGCATCTGTTTGCTGATTAATTAGACCGCGAAATTCAAGATCTTGTAAAATACCCATATCCTACATACTCTCCTTTAAGTTCATTACTGGCGTGAAGGTTAAAAACATAAAAAAATCGCCCCTTCAAATAAGGGACGATTTTGATTATCGCGTTACCACCCTAGTTGCAGGCAAAAAAAGCCTACCACCTTATTTACATAACGGCTTAGCACCGTCTTTTCCCTTTTGAATATAATTCAATCGAAAAAAGATGCTCTAGGGGCGTAATTCGCGATCATCTATGTGCTGATTTTCACCGGCCATCAGCTCTCTAAAACAGGGAAATGATCACTACTTCTCCCTTTCCACGCTCAATTATTCATATACTTTTCTTTATACCATCATTTATATAGGCATGTCAAATAGAGGTCAGGTTTCCCTTCTTGTCAATCCTTTACAACACCATAAAGAGTATTGTAATAAGAGAAAGAATTGGAACCCCAACTAATAACGATACATGAAACACAATCGATAAATCATTCCCAATGGTCGCCTCCACAGGATCTTTCGCCGGGGAACCAAGAAACCCGATTAATCGATCGAATCGACTTACCGTTTTTGGAAAGTCTGGTATTTCTACATGATCACTATCTAAATGTTGCTTTAACTTATATTCACTCTTAAAGGGATTTTCGCTCAATTTCGTCCACCTCCAGCAATTGTTTCAATTTCTTTATCCCGTTATGAAGTCTCGATTTCACCGTTCCAATCGGAATGTTTAATATCTCTGCAATTTCTTTTTGCTGCATGTCATGATAATAAGAAAGGATTAGGACCGCTCTTTGCTCTTCTGGAACTTTCAAAATTGCTTCTCTTACTGTGAGCCGATCTTCGTGAGAAAATTCTTTTTCCGGAATCGGCACTAAAAATGGCAAAAGCGTACGCCACTTTTTTCTCCTATTTAATTTATTAATCATAAGACGATAACCAATTTGAAATAAATACGTTTTTATTTTACCTTTTTCAAGTTCATACATATGTTTCTTACGCTCTAGCGTCAAAAACGTATCTTGCACAAGATCGATACTTAATTGTTCATCTCGGTTAAATCGATATAAAAATGTGTATAGCGCTGGTTTGATTAAAACATATAGTCTTTCTCCCGCTTGTTTATCTCCACTTTGATACGCAAGCATGAGCTCCTCCTCAATCCCAATCTGCGCCATGATTTTTGATCTCCTTTATTCCTTTTAACGTTAATGAAATACGGGAAATTAAATATGCAATCGCAATAAAAATCCACAATTGTGATTGATTTGTAAAAAATTGCACATATGGGTTTTGAATCGTAAATCCCATTGTAACTAAAGTATTTAACGCTTGCACACATATGCATGCATACAACGCAAGGCAGACAGAAATAGTGTCAAATACATTCCAGCGAAAATACACTTTTGTTTTTGTAAAATCAATTTTATATCCATTTTTCCGTACTATATGTTTTCTATCAAATGGAATAATGATTGAAAACATAACACCCATTATAACTCCAGCTGTAAGCATTGATACTCTATATCCAATTGGTATCGGTAAGAAAAGACCACAAGAAAATACAACTATAATTCCAATTACAGCAAAAGTAAGAAGTAATTTATTAGACATATAAAAACCTCCCTCATCTATTCTTTCATAAATGTATACAGACGAGGAAGGCACTTCGTTCAAATATTATTTTAGTTTTTTTATAATCTTCGCAGGATTCCCGCCAACTACTACATTATTAGGCACATCTTTCGTTACGACAGCACCAGATGCGATCACCGCATTGTCTCCAATTGTTACACCTGGATTAATAATTGCTCTTCCGCCAATCCATACGTTATCGCCAATTGTAACTGATTTTCCGTATTCTGATCCGCTTATACGCTCAATTGGATCAAGTGGGTGCGTTGCTGTATAAATGTGAACACCTGGAGCTAACATACAGTTCACTCCGATTGTTACCGGGCATACGTCTAAAATCGTACAGTCAAAGTTCGCGTAAAAATTTTCACCGACATGAATGTTATAGCCGTAATCACATCTAAAAGAAGATTCAAGATGAATATTATCTCCTATCGTTCCGAATAATTCTTTTACGATTTCGCTACGCTCTTTCAATTGCTCTTCTGGCGTATCATTTAATTTTCTCGTTAATATACGTGCTTGCTCTCTTTCTTGTACTAAAACTGGATCAGCCGGTATGTACATTTCTCCTAGTATCATCTTTTCCTTTTCTGTTTTCATCATACTATCCCCTTTAACTTATATATATAAGTTCATGATATCATAAAAAAGAAAGGCCTGAACATTTTTCGTTCAGACCTTTCTCTCTTAATCTTCCATCGTTGATAAGTCACCTGTTGGTAAGTTTAACTCCCACGCTTTTAATACGCGTCGCATAATTTTACCACTTCTCGTTTTCGGTAATTTATCTCTAAATTCAATTTGTCGTGGCGCTGCATGAGCTGCTAGGCCTTTCTTTACAAATTGACGAATTTCTTCTTTTAATTCATCAGATGGTTCGTATCCTGCTCGAAGTGCGATAAATGCTTTAATAATTTCGCCGCGCACCGGATCAGGAATACCAATTACACCAGCTTCTGCAACAGCAGCATGCTCGATTAATTTACTTTCTACTTCAAACGGACCAACGCGCTCACCTGACGTCATAATTACATCGTCAATACGTCCTTGGAACCAGAAGTATCCATCTTCATCCATATAGGCAGAGTCGCCTGATACGTACCAATCTCCCGGCATGAAATAAGATTCATATTTTTGCTGGTTATTCCAGATCCCGCGCATCATAGATGGCCAACCTTTCGCAATTGCTAAGTTACCCATTGTGTAAGGAGGCACTTCATTTCCTTCATTATCAACAATCGCTGCTTTCACACCTGGAATTGGTTTACCCATTGAACCTGGACGGATTTCCATACAAGGGTAGTTACAAATAACTTGTCCACCTGTTTCTGTCATCCACCACGTATCATGAATACGAAGTCCAAATGCGTTCATACCCCAGCGAATTACTTCTGGATTTAACGGCTCACCAACGCTTAATACGTGACGAACTTGTGATAAGTCATATTTTTTAATTGCGTCTTGTCCAGCTCCCATTAACATACGGAATGCTGTTGGTGCGCTGTACCAAACCGTCACACCGTAATCTTGCAGTGCTTCATACCAAGCTTCTGGACTAAAGCGTCCACCTAAAATAACGTTTGACGCTCCAACTAACCACGGTGCGAAAATACCGTAAGCTGTTCCAGTTACCCAGCCCGGGTCAGCAGTACACCAATATACATCGTCTTCTTTTAAATCTAATACCCACTTCGCCGTTTGATAGTGCTGAACCATTGCGTTTTGCGCATGAAGCACACCTTTTGGCTTACCAGTAGAACCAGACGTGTAATGTAGAATCAAGCCGTCTTCACGGCCTAACCATTCAATATGTAATTCTTTTGAAGCTTGTTCAAATAAAGGATTGAACGCTACCGTTTTACCGCCTTCTTCTACATTATCTCCAACAAGGAAAACTGTTTTTAAAGCCGGTAAATCATTTAATGGTACGCGCTCTAACAATTCAGGCGTTGTAATTAACACCTTTGCTTCGCTATCTTCTAAGCGATCGCGAACTGCGCCTTCCATAAATGCTTCAAATAGCGGTCCAACAATTGCTCCTAATTTCACTGCACCTAAAAGTGCGAAATATAACTCTGGAGAACGTGGCATAAAAATAAAAACGCGATCGCCTTTTTCTACATCGCCATAATTCTTAAGGACGTTTCCTGCTTTATTAGAAAAATCCTTCATTTCCTTAAATGTATATTTCTCTTTTCGCGATCCATCTTGATAATAAAGAGCTACTTTATTCTTTCGATCGGATTTCGCATGCTTATCAATTGCCTCATACGCCATATTTACTCGGCCTGTTTCATTCCAAGTAAAGTTTTTATTAACCTCTTCCCAGTTAAAATTCGCGTATGCCTCATCATAATTCGGCAAATTATTTTCTCCTTTAATGACAGGAAGCGTTTCTACTTTCATACTTTACATCCCCCTCCTATGTATTCTATTATCTATTATAATGACATTATTTAAAATTTTCAGTATATTTGTTGATTTTTAGACAAATTTTTAATGACAAATTTCGATTCACATCGCATATATTATAAAGTACGATATTAATAGATTCACAAACCCTCAAGGTGGTGAGCAATACATTGATTCATAAAAAAATATATAATGCTAGAAACTTAAAAACAGCGAAAGGCACTTTAATTATTGAAGGTCCTGTCTCTACACATAACTTAGAAATGTATGAGTTTCATCCAGACTTAATTGCGTTTCGTCCTGCCGAACAACAATATAAAGCAATTGTCGAAATTTCTAAATTACCAGAAGCTCGTCTCATTATTGCTAGACATG
Source organism: Bacillus sp. GMs2/2 (assembly GCF_050172095.1). Classification (NCBI taxonomy): domain Bacteria; kingdom Bacillati; phylum Bacillota; class Bacilli; order Caryophanales; family Bacillaceae; genus Bacillus; species Bacillus sp. GMs2/2. Next base: position 9,062 of record NZ_JBNLYE010000084.1, on the reverse strand, counting down.
ACCAAACAATTGTTGGATATGTTACATACTTGTATCCTGATCCACTTGAACGATGGTCAGAAGGAAAAATGGAAAACTTAATTGAGCTTGGGGCAATTGAAGTAGTCCCAGCCTTCCGCGGGAGTTCTGTCGGAAAGAACTTACTAGAGGTTTCTATGATGGACGATTATATGGAAGATTACATTATATTGACGACTGAATATTATTGGCACTGGGATTTGAAACAAACAGGATTGAATGTGTGGGAATACCGAAAAGTAATGGAGAAGATGATGAATGCTGGCGGGTTACAATGGATGGCTACAGACGATCCTGAAATTTGTTCACATCCTGCCAACTGTTTAATGGTCCGCATCGGTAAACGCGTTGATACGGATTCTATTCAAGCTTTTGATCGTCTACGTTTTCACAATCGTTTTATGTATTAATAAAGGGGGCAACTGGAATGATTGTAGAAGAAATTATGAATCAAAATGTAGTTACATTACATCCAAACGATACAATCGAAACAGCAATCCGAACGATACGCACGAAAGGCATTCGGCACATTCCAATTGTCGATCAAAATAATCACGTCGTAGGCATTATTTCTGATCGGGATGTAAGAGATGCAAGTCCGTCTATTCTAGATGAACAAGTTTCACTCGATATGCTACAGCAACCGCTCGAACTTATTATGAAACATCCTGTTATGACTTGTCATCCTCTCGATTTTGTTGAGGAAATTGCTACTTTATTTTTTGAAAATAAAATTGGCTGTCTTCCTGTTACAAAGGCTGGGAAGTTAGTTGGAATCATTTCTGAATCTACAGTACTGCACACATTAGTAAAATTAACAGGAGCACATCAACCAAGTTCGCAAATTGAAATTCAAGTAAAAAACGAACCTGGTATTCTTGGAAAAGTCGTTGCTATTTTTAGTGATTTACAAATAAATATCGTGAGCGTTCTCGTCTACCCAGCAAAAGACGAGAATGATAAAGTACTCGTTTTCCGCATTCAAACGATGAATCCTCTAAAAGTGATTGATGCACTTGAAGCAGAAGGTTACCGCGTATTATGGCCAAACATCATGGGGATGCAGGCATGAGTAGCGCGTTTATTTATTCGGATGACTTTCGGGGCTATTCATTTAGCCCTGATCATCCTTTTAACCAACTGCGCGTCACACTTACGTATGATTTATTACAAAAGGGCGGTTTCATCTCTCCCTCTCAAATCATCTCACCACGGATGGCTACAGATGAAGAGATTGCCTACATTCATACAGAGGAGTACATAAATGCGGTAAAACGTGCTGGAGAAGGAAAGTTAGAAAAATCAATTGCGATGACATATGGACTCGGAACAGAAGATACACCAATGTTCCCAAATATGCACGAAGCAAGTGCATTGCTCGTTGGTGGTACGTTAACAGCTGTCGATGCTGTTCTTTCCGGAAAACTAAAACACGCACTTAATTTGGGCGGCGGCTTACATCACGGCTTTCGCGGCAAAGCATCTGGCTTTTGTATTTATAACGACAGTTCTATCGCAATGAAATATATTCAAAAGAAATACGGTTTACGCGTCTTATATATTGATACAGATGCTCATCACGGTGATGGCGTACAGTGGTCGTTTTATGATGACCCTAACGTATGCACCATTTCACTGCATGAAACTGGTCGCTATTTATTCCCTGGAACTGGCGCTGTAAACGAACGTGGACAAGGTAATGGTTATAGTTATTCTTTTAACGTTCCACTCGATGCTTTTACAGAAGATGAATCATTCTTAGAATCATATCGAACTGTTGTAAAAGAAGTTGCAGCGTACTTTAAACCGGATATTATTTTAACGCAAAATGGTGCTGACGCACATTATTATGACCCACTTACACATCTTTGTGCGACGATGAATATTTACCGCGAAATACCGAAGCTCGCTCGCGAAATCGCTAACGAATATTGCGACGGTCGCTGGATTGCTGTCGGCGGCGGTGGCTACGATCACTGGCGCGTCGTTCCAAGAGCTTGGGCACTCATTTGGCTCGAAATGAACAACATCCAAAACATCTCAGGTTATCTCCCTCCAGAATGGATTGAAGCTTGGAAAGGACAAGCAGAAACAGAACTTCCCCTCACATGGGAAGATCCAGACAACATGTATAAACCTATCCCCCGTAAACCAGAAATTGAAGAAAAAAACGCATTAACTGTAGCGAAATCCCTTGAAATCATTCGGAATAATATGACAAAATCTTTATACTAAACGAAAAGGAGGCTCGTTTTTGAATAGCCTCCTTTTATTTAGAGCTTGCTATTATTGTCGTTTTCTGTCGGTAAGTCGATATATGTTAATAATCGCTGATATATTCCGAGTTACGCCGATATATTTTGATAATCGCTGATATATTCCGAGTTGCGCCGATATATTCTAATAATCGCTGATATATTTTCATTTCATAACAGTCTGGCCCAACTTTTATGAGAAAAGGTCGTGATATTATGTGGACACAACAAATAATCAACACGAAACGCGGTACATTTGAACTCTTTACAAAAGGAAATGGCGAATCGCTTTGTATTACACATCACTATTCACAATTTAATGAAACTGGTGATTACTTTGCGGATGTTTTTACTGCTACGCATCGTGTATTTCTCATTAATTTACGAGATACTGGTCGCTCTGTAACCGCCCAGTCAGAAAACGAATTAAGCATGATTGAAACAATCCACGACTTAGAAGCCATACGAGAAGTATTACAACTTCCAACATGGCATTTCGCCGGTCATTCAACAGGTGGTATGCTTGGACTTTTATATGCGATTACATATCCAAATTCCTTACAATCATTAGTCGTAGCAGGAGCTGCAGCAAGTAACTATACCGAAACACCATTTTGCATTTATCACCCAGCACATCCACAGTTTCATTATATGCAAAAACTCATCGAAAACTTAAAAAGCCCTCACCTTACAAGTGAAGAACGAAAAGAACTATCTACTGAGAGAACAAAATTATCATTGTATAAACCAGAAAACTACAACTCTTATTTTTGTAAACCAATCAACAAAACAATGTCCATTAGCCGGATGAATGCTTTCGCCAATGAATATCCTTCATTTGATTTAAGAGAGTATTTACCTTTCATCCAAACAAAGACACTTATTATATGCGGAAGATATGATGTGCAGTGTCCTATTCAATATTCCATCGAGATACATGAGGGTATATGCGATTCTACTTTTGTGACATTTGAGGAGAGCAACCATTATCCTTTTTTAGAAGAAGCTGATCAGTTTACTTCTACTACTCAAACATTTTATAAATCGTTAGTACCATTATTATTAAGAAAACCTAAACACTGACAAAAAGCTCATAGCCTCTATACGACTATGAGCTTTTTTCAAACGAAATATTTCACACTAAAAACAACTAAAAAAATAAAAGAAATAACAACTAAACCCACATCAAGTAATACCGACTTTTTATCTCTATCTTTTAAACTTACCTTAGAGCTAGAAATGCTTTTAATTACCCAAAAGATTGCAAAAAAGACCCAACCGAAATAATCATTCATAGAATCTTCATCATAAAACATTTGTATTGCACCAATAATCAATAAGATAAGTACGATATTAGTTCCAATCTTTAAAGCCTTGTTTGATTTATTATCTTTTAATATATCTCCCAAAATATAGCACGCCCCTCATGCTCTCCTCTGTTTTGTTTCTCTTTACATTTTAACATAAATTACCTATTCCTTCCTTTCCATTTGAATAACATACAAAAAAACCTGCCAATTACTCGGCAGGTATATTACACGTTAAAACGATAACCAGCTCCCCATACTGTTTCAATATATTGCGGGTGAGCAGGATCTCTTTCAATTTTTTCACGTAGCTTTCTAATGTGGACGACAACAGTGGCTAAATCACCAGCGGAATCTAATCCCCAAATGCGTTCAAATAACTGTTCTTTATTTAATACTTGGTTTGGATGTGTGACAAAGAATGTTAATAAATCAAATTCCTTCGTTGTAAACGCAACTTCTTCATTGTTTATAAAAACTTTTCTCGCTCGTTGATCGATAGAAATTCCGTGAATATATAACGTATCACGTTGCTTACTTACATTTCCTAATAATCTTTCATAACGGGCAATATGCGCTTTTACTCTTGCGACTAATTCACTCGGGCTAAACGGTTTCGTTATATAATCATCCGCTCCTAATCCGAGTCCGCGAATTTTATCTATATCTTCTTTTTTTGCTGAAACAAGTAGAATCGGAATATCTTTTACAGCACGTATTTGTTTACAAATTTCGAATCCGTTCATTTTCGGAAGCATAATATCTAAAATAATTAAATCATAGTCTTCTTGCAAGGCTGTTTGTAAACCTATTTCTCCTGAATGCTCTACATCAACTTGGAAATCATTAATTTCTAAATAATCTCGCTGTAATTCTGCAATACTTACTTCATCTTCTATTAATAAAATTCTTTTCAATTTACTCACCACATTCCTCTACTTTTTCCAATGAGAAGAAAATGCTTGTGCCTTTACCAAGCTCGCTTTCCGCCCAAATTTCCCCGCCATGTTCTTCAACAATTTGCTTCGCTATTGCTAAACCAAGTCCACTTCCACCTGTGCTAGAATTCCGCGATTGTTCTGCACGATAAAAACGTTCAAAGATATACGGCAATGTATCAGATTCTATACCTGATCCGTTGTCCATCACTTTCACAATAACTTTATTATTATCACTCGATACTGTTACAGTAATTTTCTTCTCTTCTTTATCCATGTATTTCACACTATTATGAATTAAATTTGATATAACTCTATTGATCTTTTCGCAATCAGCCGTTACATATAGTGGTGATGCATGTAACTGTAGGCGCACTTCTATACCTTCTTCACTTAAATCCATCTGCATCTCTTCTATTAATTCTTGCATAAACGTATTCAATTCAACTGTTTCAAACTGGAATGGAACTCGATTCAAATCGAGCTTCGAAAATAAAAATAGTTCATCAATGAGTGTGTCCATATGTTTTGCCTTCGTATGGATAGTTGTTAAATACTTATCCATTTTTTCTGGCGTATTTGCTACCCCGTCCTTTATTCCTTCTACATATCCTATAATTGATGTAATCGGTGTTTTTAAGTCATGAGAGATGTTTGAAATAAGCTCTTTTCGATTTTCTTCATACTGTGTTTGCATCTCTATCGATTCTTTTAATCTCTTCCTCATTTCCTCAAACCCTTGATTTAATTGCCCTATTTCGTCGTGTGATGTAATTGGTATTTGAAAATCTAAATTTCCTTCTTTAATTTTCTCCGTTGCGCCTTTCAATACAAAAATTGGTTTTATTACACTTCTTGAAACGAGGTAACTTAATAATCCAATGAGTAAAATGGCTAGTAGTAAAAGCGATACGAATAAGATTGGAAATAATTTTTGTGTAAGATCTACAAATGAACTTTGCTTTTTTAATACAAATATACTTCCCTCTTCTTCCTGAGGAAAATAAAAATCAAACTTTACATATCGATAAAATGTATCGCCTAGTTCCGTTGTACCACGACTATTAATATTTGCTGATTCAAATTTCGGAAGGGCTTCTTTTAAAGATACACTTTCAAATACGTTTGAAGCATATGAAAGTGTTTCTCCTTTTCTTACTACTATTTTCACACCCTCTTTTTCTATTGCTGAGACAAACGACTCATCTAACAATTGAGATTGATGCTGTTTGGCTGCTGACTTCAACTCAAGATAGGCATTCTCTTCTTCTGGTGTAAGCGGCTTTTGAATGTAAGAACTTTTATAGAAATTTTTCACTGCTTCCAAGTCACCTGTTATCGAAAAAACGATTAAAAATCCCGCGACTAATATAAGCGTAATGGAAACGAGGATAACAGCAATATAAGAAAATAAAAACCTTGTTTTAATAGACATATCTTAAATCCTCACTTTATCAAACCTTATTATTTATAAGCATAAAAATATATGTTCAATTACTCAAGCGATTTTATAGTAATTTTAGCGTCAGTTTATAAAAATTTAATGTTCCTATTTTACAGTTGAAATTAGGAGGTTGAAATTCCATGTTCAAAAAAACATTCAGTATGATATGTTGCGTAATTTTTTTACAAGGATGCTCGCAAGAACAAGAAGTAAAAAAGGAGATGATAAACATGGAGACTGCACTACTAGCAGCTACTGAAAAAAATGAAACGAATACTGTTATATCTTTACTAAAACAAGGCGCAAATATAAATGCGACGGATAGTCAAGGACGTACTCCGCTTATGATTGCTACATACAAAAATGATGTAAAAACCGCAAAGGCACTTATCAAAGCTGGTGCTGACGTAAATATCCAAGATGACATGAAAAATAATCCCTTTCTATACGCCGGTGCGGAAGGTTACTTAGACATTTTAAAACTAACAATTGATGCTGGTGCAGATCCTACGATTACAAATCGTTACGGCGGAACAGCTCTTATCCCAGCCTCAGAACATGGCTATATTGACGTTATAAAAGAACTACTCACTCAAACAAATATTGATGTAAATCATGTAAATAACTTGGGATGGACAGCTTTAATGGAAGCCATCGTACTAAGTAACGGAAACGAAACACAGCAACAAGTCATTCGCCTTCTTATTGAGCACGGTGCAGATGTAAATATTCCAGACAATGATGGTGTTACTCCGCTAGAGCATGCTCGCGCTCATCACTTTGAGGAGATAGAGAAGATTTTGTTAGAAGGCCGTAAGTAAAAAGCTAATTTTTGCCTTCCTCCCCCACCCTATGCTACATTTAAGCCGTTACATTACTATTAATAGGGTGGGAATAAAAATGAACAAACCTAAAATTGGGATGATTGGACTTGGAAGTATTGCGCAAAAGGCCTATCTTCCAACACTTACAAAAGAAACTGATTGGAATTTTGTAGGGGCGTTTACACCTAACGCAGAGAAAAGAAAACAAGTTTGCCAGCAATACCGAATTCAAGACTTTCATTCTATTGAAATGTTAGCTTCGGAATGCGATGCAATCTTCGTTCATAGTTCAACTGCATCGCATTATGAAATCGTTTCTGAACTTCTAAAAAAAGGGATCGACGTTTATGTTGATAAACCGCTAGCAGCTACAGTGGAACAAGCTGAGCAACTAGTCGAGTTGAGCGAGAAGTATAACCGAAAATTAATGGTCGGATTTAATCGCAGATTCGTTCCTATGTATGTCGCTGCCAAAGAACAGGCTCATGATATTTCATGGATTCGAATTGAAAAGCATCGTACAAATAAAGTCGGGCCATATACGTACGACTTCACTATGTTAGATGATTATTTACACATTGTAGATACCGCTCGCTGGTTAGCTAATGATGACCTTAACGCCGTTCACAATATGATGCAAATCAATGAAAAGAATGAACTTCTTTACGGACATCATACATATACAACTCCAAGTGGACTATTACTTTCTACTGCAATGCATCGCCATGCCGGTACAAATTTAGAACAAATTGAACTTGTAACGCCAGGGAAAATCATTCGCGTAAAAAATATGAATACATTTGAAATTGAACAGGAAAACTCAGTTTCACAAAGTGGTTCCCCATCATGGGATACGACGTTAAAACAACGTGGTTTTGAAGATGCTGTTCATCATTTTATTGAGTGTGTACAAGGCGATACAAAGCCCGTTGTAGATGGATTAGAAGGATTAAAAACGCAGCAACTGTTGCAATCTTTACTAGATGATGTAAACAAAAATTAAAACGGATACATTTTTCAGAATTTACTTTCATTCCCATTCCCTCTTTATTTCTCTCATAAATTTCTATAGAATATGTTGATAGGAATTATAAATTTCATAATGAATCGTGGAAAGGATGGGATTAACACATGTGGAACGAGTTTAAAAAATTCGCTTTCAAAGGGAATGTCGTTGATTTAGCTGTCGGGGTTGTAATCGGTGCTGCATTCGGTAAAATCGTTAGTTCTTTAGTAAAAGATATCATCACACCATTACTTGGTATGGTATTAGGTGGCGTTGACTTTACAGATTTACACTTTGGATACGGTAAATCTGCTGTTATGTATGGTAACTTCATCCAAACAATTTTTGACTTCTTAATTATCGCAGCTTCTATCTTTATGTTTGTTAAAGTTTTCAACAAACTAACATCTAAAAAAGAAGAAGAAGAAAAAGAGGAAGAAATTCCAGAACCAACAAAAGAAGAAGTTCTTCTTGGCGAAATTCGCGACTTACTAAAACAGCAAAACTCTTCTAAAGATAGAGCATAATTGAACGGATAAAAAGGCATGTCCCTCTGGACATGCCTTTTCTATATGCTATAACGTTTCCGAATTCATATGAATAAATAAAATAATACCAGCAACCATAAGTACCATAATGCTACCTGCAAATAGTGTAATACCAATAAACATTAAACTTGTGCTCATATCTACTGATACACTTTCAATAAAAATAGAAATTACATACGTGATAAGGGCAATTCCTGCAAGAATACTTCCTGGAACAAATCGCTTTAAACCATTTTGTTTTAACGTCATATATGCAAAAATAGCAGTCATACAAAGCGTAATTATCCAAAGAACGATCATCTCTTTTCCCCCCTCACAAGCCTTTTCTTTCTATTATACATGACATTGCCCTATAATAGTTAAATTTGCACTTATGTGACATATAACAAGGAATAGCCCCATCTATAGCGAAGGCATTATAACATACACTTATACAATAAGGAGGCTTTTATTTGGACTATACTACTACATGTAAATTAGAGCTATCCGAACGATTCGATTATGTTACGATTGACTTAGACAAACAGTTTTTTTACATCGAAGTTGTAAATTTACAAAGTAATATAACTGTACTAAAAATATCAATTAACTTGCAAAAAGACGAAACCATGGTAGAGGGAAATATAATTCATTATGATACTTTGCACGTAGATGCATTATTACAAGGATTGAAATATGTTGCTCGAACATGTATTGATCACAATTTAAAAAACCAAAAGGAA
>NZ_JBNLYE010000083.1:0-16038 GCF_050172095.1 Bacillus sp. GMs2/2 | reverse complement strand
AAATAGAACTTTTTTAGAAATTTTCTTTCTATTTCCATATAATTCTATTGACTTCTAAATATTTTGTAAATTAAAATGATTACATAAATATCCGTTATACAGGATTAGGGGGAAACAAACATGGATGCAGCTTTAAAATTAGACAAAGCTGGAGAGCAACAATCACCAAAAAAACATCCACCAGGGTTATACTTGTTGTTCTTTACAGAAGCATGGGAAAGATTTAGTTATTACGGAATGCGTGGCTTATTAGTTCTTTATTTAACAACGAGCTTAGTAAGCGGCGGTTTAGGATTTGATAAAGCAGTTGCAGTTCAAATTTACGGTATTTTCACAATGTTAGTATACTTCACACCTATTATTGGTGGTTGGTTAACTGACCATTTCATTACGAAGCGACATGCCATTACTATTGGTGGTATCATCATGGCAATTGGTAACTTTGTATTATTCTCAATGAACACAAAAACTGGACTTTTCTTAGGATTAGGATTATTAGTTATTGGTAACGGATTCTTCAAACCAAATATTTCGACTTTATTAGGTCAATTATATAGCGAAAATGATTCTCGTCGTGATAGTGCCTTCACTATCTTCTACATGGGGATTAACTTAGGGGCTCTTATCGCTCCATTCATTTGCGGTTACTTCGCAGATTATAGATACGGTTTCTTAACAGCTTGTATCGGTATGATTATTGGGCAGCTTGCCTTTAATTTCTTAGCACCTCGTTACTTAGGGTCTATCGGAACAACTGTTGTAGGTAAACAATCTAAAGAAAAAAATGCAAAAGCAATTGAGAAAAAACCTTTAACAACACAAGAGAAAAAACGTACTGCTGCAATTTTAATTTTAACTTGTTTCGTAGTATTCTTCTGGGCAGGATTTGAGCAAGCTGGTAGTTCTTTAACACTTTACACAGATAAGTTCGTAGATCGTACAATTGGTGGATTTACAATTCCAACACCTTGGTTCCAATCTGTAAACCCACTATTCATTATCTTACTAGCATTACCTGTTTCTGCGTTATGGATTAAGCTTTCAAAAACAAAAAATGGTGATTTGAAAATCCCAACAAAAATGGCATTAGGCATGATTTTACTAGGGATTGGATATTTAGTTCTAACTTTAGCTGTTTTAAAAACTGGTAGCGATGAAGGTAACATTACAATGAAAGCAAATTTACTATTCATTGTATTCACTTACATGTTCCACACAATCGGTGAGTTATTCTTATCACCGATCGGATTATCTATGGTAAGTGCAATTGCTCCTGTTAAATTAGCATCATTATTAATGGGTGTATGGTTAGCTGGTACTGGCTTCGCAAACTTATTAGCAGGACAATTAGCCGCTTTCACTCAATCTTTAGGATATTTAGAAGTATTCGCAAGCATCGGTATTATCGTAATTGTACTGGGATTAGTACTTCTTATGTTCTCTAAGAAAATTGCACATATGATGGAATAACAAAAAGACGCTTCTAAAATTAGAAGCGTCTTTTTTATTATTTCTCCTCTAAAGCTGTCACGTCCACATGAACGCTCTCACCAGGATTAGATACATCATACACTTGAGCACTCCCCTTCTGCTCATCACAGCTCTCAATCCATACTGGTACGCCCTCATATGTAACTTCAATTCTACTTGAAGAAGATAAGATTTGTTTCACACGTTTCACATCCATACTAATATCCCTCCTTTTGCTTACTACACTCCTTTCTATTTTTTCTTTTCCTTTTAGAATATATTCCGTAAGGCAGCATGTTGATTGATAGTCATTTCTTCCTCACATGCTAATATTTACTCTCTCGCTACCTTTCTGACAAATAAAAAAAGACGTATATGCTACACGTCTTTTTCCATAATATTCAAATTTTAAGAAAATAATGTTTTTACTACTGCACTTACTTTATCATTATGGATTTGATAATACACTTCTAATCCTCGTCTTTCAAAGCGTACTACTTTATTTTGCTTTAACTTCGTTAAATGTTGTGAAACAGTTGATTGTGGAATTTCTAATACTTCCTGTAGCTGTGTTACATTACATGTTCCTCTTTGCATAAGTTCCATTACTAGACGTAGACGAAGTGGGTGAGCTAACGCTCTTAACATTTGTACATCTTCTTCTGAAATACGACATTCGAATTGATTTTGGCTCATAAAGTTCCCCTCATTTTCGTTTTTATTTGCGTTTTTATGTTCTTTTTATTTATTTATATATCTGTTCTTATATTTCCTGTTACGACATAACTTTATCAACCTATAAAGCCGAAAAATTTTTCCATCTTTATCAGCAAAAATTCAGGAAAAAATCCTTGCTGATTTTGAATATTATACTATATGATATAACGAAAAAGCAAAATAATGGCCTACGAATACTTTGCTTGCAAACGTTGTTTTATCAGGCTTTTTGTTATATTTTCACCTCATTGAAATGCACAGTAACGGTATTGTAAAATACCGTCTATAATTGATAACCTATCGTAATGTAGTTGAACTATAATTAACCTCTTTGTTACGCTAAAAGGAATTTTCAGTAAAAAGAGATGATGTGATATTAAAAATTTGTTTCTTATTTTTTATTCGTATTGCAAGCGGTTGGATTGTTGTGCAAAACTTCCTATTAAATCCACTCACCGTTCCCCCCGCTAGATCAAACAGGACAGATAATTGCATATATCAAACTTTATACTTAATATAAAAGACTTCATCTAATATACGCCTATAAGGAACATGCCATCTGAATAAGCAAAATAATATGCAAATAGTTTATACAGCACACTTAAATTCATTTGAGTGTGTTTTTTGTCTACTTTATGAACAAAGCTTTTCTTTTAACACTATTATGGAATAATTATACTTTTTTACGTTGACAATAGTGTTGAAGGAGAATATACTAAGCATGTAAGTTGATTGTGAATTGTTTCACAAATAATGTGAATTTCTTCACATATAATAGATAGGAGTTGTCATTATTATGAGTACTTGGACACAAATTTATGACCCGTTAAACAATATTTGGTTATCTGCACTAATCGCAGCACTTCCAATCTTTTGTTTCATCATTTGTTTAATGGGATTCAAAATGAAAAGTTACATGGCTGGTCTTTATAGTGTGATTGTCGCTATTATCCTTGCAATATTTGTTTATAAAATGCCAGCAACAGTAGCTGTAGCATCTGCCGGATTCGGTGTTTTATCTGGATTTTATCCAATTTGTACTATCGTTATCGCTGCAATTTTCCTTTACAAATTAACTGTTAAAACAGAGCAATTCAATATTATTCGCGATAGTATTTCAAGCATTACAAATGATCAACGTTTACAAGTATTATTAATCGCTTATTCTTTCGGTGCTTTCTTAGAAGGCGCAGCTGGTCTAGGGGTTCCAGTTGCTATTACAGCTGCACTACTTGTAGGTATGGGCTTTAATCCATTAAAAGCAGCAGGTATTTGTTTAGTAGCTAATATTGCTGGTGGTGCTATGGGTGCTATGGGTATTCCAGTTACAGTACCAGCACAATTAACTCAACTTGACGCATTAACTATTGGTCGTCAAACTGTTCTTATTTTACCTTTCATTAGTGTTATCTTACCTTTCTTACTTGTTTCAATGGTCGATGGAATTAAAGGTATTAAAGAAACTTGGCAAGGTATTCTTGTAAGTGGTGTTTCTTTCGCTATTACTCAATTCGCTGTAACTTACTTCTTAGGCGCAGAACTTACTAATATTTTCGCAGCCGTTGTAAGTATGATTGCTCTTGCATTATTCTTACGTGTTTGGCAACCAAAATCTTCTACTAAAGAAGAAAAACAAGAAACTAAAGTATCACATACATTCAATCAAATTTTATATGCTTGGTCTCCATTCGTATTCTTAACTGCATTTGTAACAATCTTTAACTTAAAACCGGTTAAAGCTTTATTTGCTCCAGATGGTGCGTTAGCAAACTTAGTATTTAACATTCAGTTCCCTGGTCTTCATAATGCTGTTATGAAAACTACACCAATTACAAAAGCTGATACACCTTTCGCAGCTGTTTTCAAATTTGATGTATTCTCTTCTACAACTACTGCGATTGTACTAGCAATTATCGTTTCACTTATCGTTTACCGCGTAAAAGGTAAAATGGTTAAAGAATTAATGATTGAAACAATGAAAGAATTAAAAGCTCCAGTATATACAATTTGTAGCGTTATCGCGTTAGCTTACGTAGAGAACTACTCTGGTATGTCATCTACACTTGGACTTGCATTCTCTTCTACTGGTAATGCATTCCCAGTTCTTTCTCCAATCTTAGGATGGATTGGCGTATTCATTACAGGTTCAGTAGTTTCAAGTGGTTCTTTATTCGCACCACTTCAAGCAGTAACAGCAGACCAGTTAAACATCGTTCCTTCTACACTCGTTGCCTTAAACGTAGTAGGTGGTACAATGGCAAAAATGGTTTCACCACAATCTGTAGCAGTTGCTTGTGCCGCAGTTGGACTAGTTGGTAAAGAATCTGCTCTATTTAAAACAGCAATGAAATACAGTTTAATCTTCTTAGCTGTTATTAGCTTACTTCAATTAAACGCTGTATTTAATATCTTTTAAAAATAAAACACCGATCCAAATGGATCGGTGTTTTTCACATTACATTTTTTTATTTTTTAATAAAGAAGCTCCAGCAATTTCAGGGTGAGTCATTTCGAATGGATCTAAAATAATATCCAATTCCTCTTCTGTCAGTACGCCATGTTCTAAACATAACTCCCTAACAGATTTTCCTGTTTCAATTGCTTCACGTGCAATACGAGATGCTGCTTCATAACCAATATGAGGATTAACTGCTGTAATAATTCCAACACTTTTCTCAACATATTGCTTCAGCAATTCTTCATTTGCTGTAATTCCTTCAATACAATATTCACGGAATACACGGAATCCATTATTCATAATACTTATAGATTGAATTAAATTAAATACAAGCACAGGCTCCATTACGTTTAACTCTAATTGTCCTGCTTCTGATGCTAAGCAAATTGTATGATCGTTTCCGATTACTTGGAATGCGACTTGGTTAATCACTTCTGCCATAACTGGATTTACTTTACCTGGCATAATCGATGAACCCGGCTGACGTGCTGGCAATTGAATTTCAGCTAACCCAACACGTGGCCCAGACGCCATAATACGAAGATCGTTTGCAATTTTAGACATGTTCATCATGCATACTTTAAGTGCTGCAGATACTTCTGTGTATGCATCTGTATTTTGCGTTGCATCAACTAAATGCTCTGCACCAACAAGTGGGAATCCACTAAACGTTCTTAAATGTTTTACTACTTGTTCAATATACGTAGGATTTGCATTTAATCCTGTACCAACAGCTGTCGCCCCCATATTCACTTCATATAAATGTTGACGAGACTGTTTAATTCTTTTTATATCACGCGCAAGCACTCGGCTATACGCTTCAAATTCTTGTCCAAGGCGAATTGGAACTGCATCTTGTAAATGTGTGCGTCCCATTTTAATAACGTAATCAAACTCTTTTGCTTTTTTACGAAAAGCAGAATGAAGTTCTTCCATTGTAATAAGAAGCTTTTCTAACATCATAAGAGTTGCAATATGAATTCCTGTCGGAAACGCATCGTTCGTTGATTGGGCCATGTTCACATGAGTGTTTGGACTAATTTTTGCATACGCCCCTTTTTCATATCCCATACGTTCTAACGCTCTATTCGCAATTACTTCATTTGTATTCATATTAATAGAAGTTCCGGCTCCGCCTTGAATAGGGTCCACGATAAATTGATCATGAAACTTTCCATCAACAATTTCTTGCGCTGCTTCTGCAATTTCATGTCCAATGTCTTTAGCTAAGTAACCAGTATCTATATTCGCAAGTGCCGCCGCTTTTTTCACAATTGCCATTGCTGTAATGAGTGATGGATGAATGCGATATCCTGTAATTGGGAAGTTTTCTACGGCACGTAATGTTTGTACACCATAATAAGCTGCACTTGGTACTTCTTTTTCACCTAAAAAATCTTTTTCTATACGTATATCCTTCGTTGCTATCATTTTTATCACCTATACTTTTTCATTCTAAATCCTTATCCAAAAAATCCGCCCTCTAAAAACACGAGTATCATTCAGAAGAATTTTTCAGTATCCACCTTCACTATATAGTACCTTTTTTGAAAGCGCAAACATTTATTTTTCTGTATATCCTTTTTATTAAAGTTTATAGAAAATCATTCTTCTACTTTCCTTATTTCCACTCGTTTAATTTGATGCATATCCTTTTCAAGGACTTTAAAATAAAAACCGTGTTTCTCAATAATATCTCCTTCAGCAACGATTTGTTTTTGTACCATAATCCAGCCACCAATTGTATCTACATCATCAGCAATTAAATGTATGCCAAGCAAATCATTTACTTCACTAATAAGCACTTTTCCCTCTACGATTTTATAACCTTCACTTACATGCTCTATAGGTGGATTCTCATCTTCATCGTATTCATCTCGAATTTCTCCAACAATTTCTTCTAAAATATCTTCTAGTGTAACAATCCCTGCTGTACCACCATATTCATCATACAATACAGCTAATGGAATGTGTTTTCTTTGCATTTGTAATAGTAAATCATGAATTGGAATATTTTCTAGCACTTCAATAACTGGCCTTGTATATGGCATAATCGAGCACTCCTCGTCCCGACTACCATCCATATAACGAATAAATAAATCTTTTACATTAACCATCCCAATAATTTCATCTTTATCTTCACCAAATACAGGATATCTCGTGTACTTTTCTTGCGCGATTACTTTAATATGTGTTTCAAATGGTTCGTCCTCATATAAGCCTACAACTTCCGTACGAGGTACCATAATTTCTTTTGCTACTCTATTATCAAATTCAAAAATATTATTTACATATTTAAATTCCCTTTGGTTAATCTCTCCGCTCTCATAGCTCTCAGATAAGATTAACCTTAATTCTTCTTCTGAATGAGCTACTTCATGTTCAGAAGCTGGATGTAATCCGAATAAACCAGTTACAACCCTCGCTGAACCATTCAAAGCCCAAATAAACGGATACATAACTCGGTAAAAATAAATAAGTGGTTTAGATAACAATAAGCTAACTTGTTCTGCTTTTTGTATAGCAAATGTCTTTGGAGCAAGTTCCCCAATGACAACATGTAAAAATGTAATTACTGCAAAGGCAATAATAAATGAAACTGTACTGGAAATTGTAGGTGAGAATTGCAATTTTAAAAACAACGGCTCGAGTAAATGTTTAATGGTTGGTTCCCCTAACCACCCGAGCCCTAAAGCAGTAATTGTAATACCTAGCTGACAGGCCGATAAATATTCATCTAAATTTGTAGTTACCTTTTTAGCGGCCAGTGCACCTCGTCTTTTTTCGCTAACGAGTTGATCAATACGACTGCTACGTACCTTAATAATTGCAAATTCAACAGCCACAAAAAATGCTGTTAACCCAATAAGAATTACTACCATCAATAATTTTAAAATATCCACATATGCTCTTTAGCTTTCTTAGCTAAAGTTACACCTCCTTTTAAAAAGAAGTTTCACTTTAGTTTCTTCAATTATTGGAAAGCAACTCTATATAAAATCCACCAATTTTCAAACCTCATACAATTCTAAAGGTAAACCATCAGGGTCTTGGAAAAAGACGAATTTCTTCCCCGTTATTTCATCAATACGGATCGGTTCGATCTCAACACCACATTGATTTAAATGCTTCACAGCTTCTTCTATATTTGTAACAGCAAATGCTAAATGTCTAAGACCGGCTGCTTCTGGAAAACTTTTGCGCTCAGGCGGATTTGGAAATGAAAATAATTCGATTTGATACTCTTCTCCTACACATAAATCTAATTTATAAGAATCTCGTTCCTTTCTATATACTTCATTCATTTCTTTAAACCCTAATATTCTAGTATAAAAATCCTTTGACGTCTCATAATTCGAACAAATAATTGCAACGTGATGTACTCTACATATATTCATACTCTCTCTATTCCTTTCTTTACCAAAGATGCATATTCTCCCTTGAAATGAAAAACATATATAGCAGAATATCTCTTTTAGGGGGCTTACCATGAAATTCATTACTTTTTTCGTCGGATTAATTGTTGTTTTCTTGCTCGCTTATATTGCTAGCAATAATAAGAAGCATATTAAATTTAAACCAATTTTTATCATGCTTATTATACAGTTAATTTTAACCTATTTACTATTAAATACAGAAATCGGCCTCATACTTATTAGAATCATTTCCAGTTTGTTTACAAAGCTACTCGAGTATGCTGCTAATGGAATAAATTTCGTATTTGGTGGTCTTGCAAATAAAGGTGAAATGCCATTTTTCCTTACTGTATTATTACCAATCGTCTTTATTTCTGTTTTAATTGGTATATTACAACATTTCAAAATACTACCATTTTTCATTCGTTGGATCGGGTACTTTCTTAGTAAAATAAATGGTCTTGGGAAATTAGAATCTTACAACGCTATCGCTTCTGCCATTGTCGGCCAATCAGAAGTTTTTATTACAGTGAAAAAGCAATTAGCTCAAATTCCAAAACACCGTCTTTATACACTTTGTGCCTCCGCTATGTCAACCGTATCTATGTCTATCGTAGGTGCCTATATGACAATGATTGAACCTAAGTATGTAGTAACTGCACTCGTTCTCAATTTATTTAGCGGTTTTATTATCGTACTCATCATTAACCCTTACGACGTTAAAGATGATGAAGATATTTTAGAAATCAAAGGTGAAAAACAAAGCTTTTTTGAAATGCTTGGAGAATACATTCTTGATGGTTTTCGTGTAGCCATTGTTGTCGGCGCTATGCTCATCGGATTTGTCGCATTAATTAGTTGTATTAATGACTTGTTCCTCATTATATTCGGTATTACGTTCCAACAATTAATTGGCTACGTATTTGCACCTATCGCATTCCTTATCGGTGTACCAAGCTCTGAAATTGTAGCAGCTGGCAGCATTATGGCAACGAAGCTTGTAACGAATGAATTTGTCGCAATGATGGACCTTAGTAAAATTTCTAATAGCCTTTCTCCCCGTACAGTTGGTATTATTTCTGTTTTCCTTGTGTCTTTTGCCAATTTTTCTTCCATTGGTATTATTTCAGGTGCGGTAAAAGGACTAAACGAAGAACAAGGAAACGTTGTTGCGAGGTTTGGCCTTAAATTACTATATGGAGCTACTCTCGTTAGTATTTTATCTGCAATTATCGTAAGCATTATGTTGTAATTAGGTAAAATTTTATCATTTTCTTATCCCTATCTTTTGTATACAATAACGAATAGGTGTCTTATAAAGTGAAACTTTAATCAGAGTGGGGCTATTAGCCTCCACCAATCGGGTATTTACGGGCAGTTATCTCCCACCTAACTTCATTGTATTCACTGGACTTTGAGGTGGGCGTTTTACTGCTCGTTAATACGGGATAAATAATCAAGACATCTATTTTTTATACATGTACAATCGCTTTTATTTAGCGTAAAATATTTTTTATGTGTTTGAATACACTTCAAAATGTATACACTTTGATAGTTTTAAAGGAGAAAAAATGATGAAATCCGACACGAACAACGATACGCGAGCCAAAAAAGGACGCTCAAAGAAAAAACGCCTACTTTGGTTCCTTCTTATTCCATTACTAATTGTAGGACTTGGAGCAGGAGGCTATTCCTTCCATATATACAGTAAAGCAAAGTCCGTCTTAAATAATGCTTATGCTGAACTAGGTCGAGGAGATAAGTCCAGTAAACGTGAAAAAGCTGTTAAACCTATGACCGACAACATTTCCGTACTTATTATGGGTGTTGATGAAAGTGAAATTAGGGAAAAAGGTTATGGAAAAGCGACTCGAACAGATGCGTTATTACTTGCAACAATTAATAAAAACGATAAATCCGTTAAACTTGTAAGCATTCCACGTGACTCACGCGTCTACATTAAATCACGTGATAAATACGATAAAATTACACATGCGCACGTATTCGGTGGTGTAGACAGCACAATTGATACGGTAGAGAACTTTTTAGATGTTCCAGTTGATTACTATGTAAAATTCAACTTTAAATCCTTTATTAAAATTGTTGATTCTCTTGGTGGTATTACTGTAGACGTTCCAGTTGAGTTCACAGAGCAAAATAGTAAAGATGAAGCAGATGCAATTCATCTTAAAAAAGGACGTCAACATTTAAATGGAGAAGAAGCATTGGCGCTAGCTAGAACTCGTCATATCGATAGTGATTATATGCGTGGCCAACGACAACAGCTTGTATTAGAGGCCATTGCTGAAAAGGCACTATCTCTTAATTCCATTAATAAAATCGGTGGCCTACTAGACGCTGTCGATAAGGATTTAAAAACTAATTTAACTTTTGATGATATGATGACAATTACAAAAAATTCAATGGATTCAAATTTAAAGATGGAAAAAATGCAAGTAGAAGGTACAGATAAATATATAGGTGGTATTTATTATTACGTTCCAAATGAAAAAAGCGTCGACACTATTTCAACTACCCTTCAAAAACATCTCGGTGTTACGAATAAAAATGAACATAAAAAAATATAATAAAAAGGCTGCTAGATCTTTCTAGACAGCCTTTTTATTATATTTTTCAACATATTTTTCATACACATTGTGACAAGAAGTGACAATTATTACAGCGATGTAACATTTTTTATGAAAACATTACACACACAGTGAAAATAATAGTATACTAGTACGTACATAATGTTATTTTCATCATTTTTATACAAAAAATGTAATACATATATTTATACATAAATTTCTGGGGGGAAATAAATGAAGCTAAGTAAAATACTGATTGGTTCTGCAATTGCTGGGGGCATATTACTTTGTGTAGGCGGTGTTGGGGGATATCAATATGTATCCAAATTAAATAATCAATTAGATACTACTGCATTACCAAATACTACATTTGAAGGTATTTCTCTCGATGGAAAAAATAAGAAAGATATTCAAGCAATTATTAATCAAAGGGTAACTGAATTAGATCAAAAATCCCTTACCTACATATTCCAAAACGATAAACAAACTTACACATGGAAAGATTTAGGAGTAAATTATAAAGAGAAAGATATTATTGACAAAATCTTTAAAGAACAAGAAGGAAACGTAATGAATCGTTACAAAATGCGTAAGCAAGCTGAAAACGGTGAATTAAAACGTGACTATAAATTAACACCACAATTAAATGCAACAGCTTATGAAACCTTTATAAAAGATAAATATAATGAAACATTAAAAAATCCTGTTAATGCAGAATTGAGTATTGAAGGCTCAACAGTAAATGTTAGTCAAAGCCAAAACGGAGAAAAAATTGATAAAGGGAAACTAAACGATTTAACAAACGAAGCTATTACTACTGGTAAATCAGATGTTACATTGCCAGTTACATTTATAAAACCAGAACGTTCTACAGAAGACATACAGAAAATGGGTATTAAAGAAGTCATCGCTGAATATTCTACTCCAATGGCCGGCCGTAACGGAAATCAATCATTTAACGTAAATAAGTCAGCCAATACTTTAAGTGGGGTTATTGTCGCACCTGATGAAACGTTTAGTTTTAACGGCCGCGTTGGCGTAACTGATGCTGCACATGGTTACAAATCTGCAGCAGTATATTCACAAGGTAAAGTAATACAAAGTGCAGGCGGAGGAGTTTGCCAAGTCAGTAGTACATTATACAGCGCAGCTTTAAGGGCAGATTTAGGCATTGTTTCTCGAAGCAATCATTCTATGCCGGTAAATTATTTACCACTTGGGCAAGATGCAGCAGTAGCAGATTATGGTCCAGATTTAAAATTTAAAAATAATACGGGCAATCATATTTATATTCAAGCATTTTCAAATGGAGGTAGTATTACTACACGCATTTTCGGTACAAATACTGGTAAAAATGTTGAAGTTTCTTCCCAAGTAATTAGTAGGACTAGTGATAAAATCACAGCGGTTACGTATAAAAAAGTAACACAAAACGGAGCAGTAATATCAAATGGACAAATTTCAAAAAGCGTATATAAAAGCGCTCCAAAAGAATAGATAATATCAACCGAATAGCATAAAGAAAAAGGCGTGATTTAATCACGCCTTTTTCTTTTGCAGTAATAGTAAAAAAGTTTCAAGATGGTCTTTCGTTTCTTCTAAAGACCACATACGATTCCCTTCCTTCGCAGCTAATACACACGCCTCTTCCCACACGTTCTTTTTCTTCATATTTATTAATTCATCACGTAATTTCAAAACGATTTCTTCGTCTTCTTGTTCAATAAACTCTTCCATCACGCTTACTATTTCATCCTCATGAATACTTAACGTACAGTACGATTTAAGAAAGTATTGTAATGTCGTATACATAATGTACTCCCCCTTCTTATTTATCAGATGGATAAGAAGTAATAATCTTAAACCCTAATTCTCCTGACTTATCTCTTGCTAAAACAGTAACAGTTTTTACCAACTTGTCTTTTACACTCATATTTTTCTTTATTACCGTTTTTCCAACCGGGAATGAATGTGTTGTATTTAATACGAGACGAGCCTCTTTAGAATTTTTTAACCAGTCTTGAATTTCCTTATCATGCTGCTTCAAACTATCTTTTACAGCTTTCGTTGCTGTTTCCTTGTCATAGTATGTACTTGCTGCTGATACTTTATCTGTCTTCAAGCGATTCTTCAAATCTTCTTCTGATTTGCCTACATGTCTTTCAATCGTATGACCATTTTTAGGTGGCCCTTCCATTTCATCTAAAATATTATCACTAATTTTTTCTACTGATGTCGATTGATTCCCTGTTTGTTTCTCTGTTTTTTGTTCTTTTCCTGCACATCCACTTAAGATCAGCATTAGTGCCAATAAACCACTCAAGAAAAGACTACTTATTCGTTTCATCATATCACCTCTTTCATGATTATTATCGCAACTTCACTAAAAGTCAATTTCACAACGAAAAAATCTATCAGTTTTCATTTTTTTCATCTATTTTTCCATATTTACCCGCGCAATTTCATCAATCCTCTATTTTTCGACTTTTATAATATATACCCCCTATATTTTATGATTATTTCCCATATAAAAACAATGATAATATAACTATAAAACTCTTTCATACAAAGGTTTTTATAGTGTTTTTCAAAACATTTTAAAATACCCCTGTTTTTATATACCCAATACCCACATAAGGTATAAAGACCCCTTCTTATCAACGTTTTTCTACATTATGTAAATTTACCCTTGCCTATACAAACGAAATATGGTGTAATGCAAAAAAAGATAAAGGATTTTAAACAATGGCTGAAACGATTCAAAATTTCTTAACAGAATACTATTCAATCGCAATTCCACTTAGTATCTTAATTAACATCATCATTAGTCTTTTAGGCGTTATTCCTAGCATCTTTTTAACCGCCATTAATATACAGCTCTTCGGTGTAACAAATGGCACAATCATTTCAATCGCAGGTGAGGCCTTAGGGGCTATTATCTCGTTTTATATTTACCGCATAGGCCTTCAAAAGTTCACTCACGATAAAGTAAATAAGTACCCAAAGGTAGAGCGTCTTCTTTATGTACAAGGTAGAGAGGCCTTTCTACTCGTTCTATCGTTTCGATTGATACCTTTCATCCCATCAAGTATCGTGACTTTATTTGCAGCTCTAGGGAAAATGTCATTACTCTCCTTCAGTATTGCCAGTACAATAGGTAAAATACCGGCATTATTGATTGAAGTATATTCGGCATACCAAGTCATGAACGGAACAAATGAAGCGAAGTGGATTGTGACAATCGCAGGTTGTATCGGATTATATTATTTGTGGAAAAAATGGAGAAAAAAATAAAGAAGGAGCCTATGCTCCTTCTTTATTTTTGAGGTATTTTATTAATAGCTATCCTTTAAATCCTTAGTTAATACCAACAGCACTAAACGATTGCTTAACTGCCGCTACTTCCGCAGAAGTCGCACCATATAAATCAGCTGCAGCTTGTACTGCACCAGCACGAGCTTGGCTAAATGTAGTAGATTGCGTGAAATATTGTGTGTTTGCACGGTAATAAATTGCACCTAACTTATCTTTACCAATGCCCGTTACAGTTACACCCGAATGCGTACCACCATTTGCTAATAAATAAGCTTGTTTGTTAATGATACCACTGTTTGTATGAACCCCACCGTTATCACTAGTACCAGTGTAACGCTTAGAATAATGGTCTGGATCACCGTATTTCGCTGGATCACTCATAGAGCGAAGCGCATCTCCTGCTTTACCAGGCGTATAAATATCTTCACCAATCTCCCAATCCGGGTTACGGTTATCATAGAATTCTACTAAAGTACCAAAAATATCAGAAATTGCTTCATTTAGCGCTCCTGATTCATTTTGATAAATTAAGTCCGAGCTATTTTCAGTAACAGCATGCGTTAATTCGTGACCAATTACATCAATTCCACCAGATAATGAAGTGAATGTTACACCATCACCATCTCCGTATACCATTTGTGAGCCATTCCAGAATGCATTATTATACTTACTTCCGTAATGAACTGTCGATTTTAACGGAGCTCCTGCATCATTAATAGAGTTTCTGTTAAATGTAGCTTTATAATAATCATATGTTCTACCTGCATAGTAATGAGCATCTACTGCTGCTGCATCATACGCTGCATTGAAAACATTATCTGCATCTACCCATAATGTTCCTGGCAATGTAGTACGATTTTTCGCATCATATGTGAAAATCGTTGCTCCGCGCGTATTATCTTGTAAGTAGTAAGATGAACCAGATAACGTTGTATTAAGTGATTTCGTATCTCCTAATACACCTTTACCAGTTCCTACTTTATTTGTTCCTGTTACAGGTTTTACTACTGCTTTCGCATCCTGTTTAGGAGCCTCTTGCTTAACTGGTGATTTATCTTCATTTGTTACATGATCCAATTTATTATATTTATTTAATACTTTACCGCTGTCTGCTTCAATGAAATAGTAGTAGTTTCCTGGACTTGGATCTAAGAAGTTTAGATTTACAACGTATGCATATGTTGTTTCTTCACCATTTTGATATACATATAAGTCCGCTTTTGGTTCTACCTCATATTTCGGTGTTACCCCTAAATCTTGCTGCGCGATTTCAATTGCTTTTGCGCCTTCAATCTTATTTTTATTTTTCAACTTTTCCTTTTTGTCTAAATCAGGTGCAACTGTTCCAGACAATACTTTTAAAGAACCGTCTTTACTTACGTGAGCCACTTGAGTAGAACCCCATACAGGTACTCCTTCGTAAACTTGTTGCATACGTACTACTGTTGAATCAGTTACAGCATCTTTCTTCACTTGTTTCACTTTGAAAGAATCTTGCGCACTCTTTTCCCCTAGCTTGTAATCACCTTTTGCTGCATTTAAGTAATCAAACACAACAGATTCCGCTTTCTTACCAGTCGCTCCAGTTAGATCACCAGAAATAAACTCAGGTGACTGTACTGTCTCATTGTACTTCTTCGTAGAGAGTACATTTTTAGAATCCGCAAATGCAGAGCCTGTCCCTCCAAATGTTGTAACTGCCATTCCTGTCGCTAACACTAACGCTAAACTTTTCTTTTTCATGAACCTTCCCCCTAATAAAAAATTTTTTTGAAAAAGAGTAGTTTTATATTAGCATTATGTTTCCACTATTAATATACTAAAAATTCAAATAATTATTTTCTCAAGTTTTGTAGAATTTTGAGGAACAAATATTGAAAAACCCCTTTCCGATTGGAAAGGGGTTTCTGTTAAGAATTTATTAATTCTACTACTTTTTCTCCTTGACCATAAATATCCGATGTCCAAGCATATTGCGGTTCCAATACCACTAATACAGCTACAAAAGCCAAAGCACCAATAATTATTTTTTTCATATTATTTTCCTCCCTTTTCTTCTAATAAATTAATTGCT
>NZ_JBNLYE010000082.1:0-16244 GCF_050172095.1 Bacillus sp. GMs2/2 | reverse complement strand
TTATAATTTATTATATGGTGAGCTACAAGGATATAAGGAGGAAACAAAATGAAAGAAATAGGGGCATTACAAGCAGAATACCCATTAGTGAATAAACTTATTGCAACAGAAGAAGTATTTTGGATAAATCCAAACATAGAAAAGTATGAAAGGGCAATAAAAGATTCACCACTTAATGAAGAGAATGTAAAAGATGCGGAAGAGAGATTAAAGCGTTTTGCACCATATATTGCGAAAGTTTTTCCTGAAACGAAAGGGACGAATGGCATAATCGAATCACCTTTAGTGAAAATATCTTCTATGAAAGAAGCTTTAGAGACAAATTACAAGCAACCTATTTTAGGAGAATTATTATTAAAATGTGATAGTCATCTTCCGATATCAGGATCAATTAAAGCTAGGGGCGGCATTTATGAAGTGTTGAAACATGCTGAACAACTAGCTTTGCAGCACGGTATGTTAACAGAAGAAGATGATTATTCCATTTTAGATAGTGATACATGTAGAGAGTTTTTTGCCAAATATTCAATTGCGGTCGGTTCAACAGGAAATTTAGGGCTAAGCATTGGGATTATGAGTGCGAAACTAGGTTTTAACGTAACGGTTCATATGTCAGCAGATGCGAAACAATGGAAAAAAGATTTATTAAGAAGTAAAGGTGTAAACGTTATTGAGTATGAAGCTGATTATAGTAAAGCAGTAGAAGAGGGGCGTCAGCAAGCAGATGCCGATCCTAGCTGTTATTTTGTAGATGATGAAAATTCCCATGATTTATTTTTAGGATACGCAGTAGCAGCATCGCGATTACAAAAGCAATTAGAAGAGTTAGAGATTGTAGTAGATGAAGAGCATCCTTTATTCGTTTACCTTCCGTGCGGGGTAGGAGGCGGACCTGGTGGCGTCGCATTTGGTTTAAAGTTATTGTATAAAGACAACGTGCACTGCTTCTTTGCGGAGCCTACGCACTCTCCATGCATGTTACTCGGTTTAATGACAGGACTTCATGATAAAATTACTGTTCAAGATATCGGGATCGATAATGTAACAGACGCGGACGGACTAGCGGTAGGAAGACCGTCTGGATTTGTCGGTAAAACGATGGAACCATTTTTGAGTGGGAATTACACAGTAAGCGATGAAGAGTTATATAGATTGTTAAAAGAACTAGCTGACACGGAGAATATTTATTTAGAGCCTTCTGCACTAGCAGGTATGATTGGGCCAGTGAAAGTATGTAAAGAAGATGAGTATTTACAAAAGCAACAGTTAACAGAGAAGGTGAAAAAAGGTACTCATATTGTGTGGGGAACGGGTGGAAGTATGGTTCCAAAAGATGTAATGAATGAATATTATAGGAAAGGTTTGGAGTTAACGGTATAAGAAAAATGAGGCTAATTGTAGCCTCATTTTTTCATGTACATAAAAATCTTTGTTATTTTCACAATAGTTCTTTATAGTATATATAAAGGATAACTAATATTGAATAAATACAACAAAAAAGCTTTATTTTACATAATAAGAGGATGTGTATACGATGTCATTACAGACTAAATATATAGCGGGTATTTCGCTTGGGGTTATGGGTGTAGGCTTTGCGGCTTCTATCCCTTTTCAAGGAACGATAGCTGGAGAGATTATACAAGGGGGATTTGAAGCTGGGTTAGTTGGCGGGCTTGCAGATTGGTTCGCAGTTACAGCATTATTCCGTCATCCGATGGGAATTCCAATTCCGCATACAGCTTTGTTACCTAAAAACCGTAAACGAGTAACGAAAGGGCTCATCAATACGTTAGAAAATGAGTGGCTAACGAAAGAAAGTATTACGAATAAAGTAAAAGAAATGCAGCTAGCACAAATGGTGCTACAAATTGCAGAGAGAGAAATGCAGTCTGATGCTGTGAAAAAAGGCATTGTAATGATTGCTGAGAAGGCGATTGTTTCAATCGATACAGAAAAATTAGCGGTTATTATTGAAAAAGAATTAAAGACGTATTTACATACAATTAATACAAATAACATTTTACAAGTGCTTGTTGATCAATTAGTTGTGCAAGAATATGATGAGAAGACACTTGATTACATATTAGTGAAGGTAAAAGATTGGACAGCGCAAGATGAAGCTCGTTACCAGCTCGGTAGCTTAGGTATGAAGGCGATGGAAAATATAAAAGTAGATGGATTCTTGCAGTTTACTTTGAAATCATTTATGAATATTGTAGATGAAGATAAAATTGGCGGCATTTTGCAGAAGTTTATCATTAGTAATATTAACAGCTTACAAGAGGCTGATAATAGCACAAGACAACTTATATTAGCGAAGATTCGTCAAGAAATTATCAATGTAAAAGAAAATGAAGCCTTATTAAAGGAATTAGAAAATTGGAAAGAAAAGTGGATTGCGAATTGGGATGCTACTGACAAAATAAAAGAGATGCTAGTGCAAGTACAACAAAGAGCAGTTGCTTTTGTAAATAATGAAGAATTTGCTGATAAATATGTTATTCCATTTTTACAAAAACAAATGAATAAAATAAAAGAAGATGAACAGACAGTTCAAAAAATAGAAGATTGGTTACAAAAACAAGTTGTAAGTCTTGTTGAGAAGAACCATTCGAAAATTGGTAAGCTTGTACAAGAAAACCTTGATAAGTTAGATGATAAAACGTTAATCGAAATGATTGAAAATAATGTCGGTAAAGATTTGCAGTGGATCCGAGTGAACGGGGCGGTTTGCGGATTTATGATTGGATTAGTGTTAGAAGGAATTAAAGCGATTATATGAGAAAAACCTTCCGCAATTGCGGAAGGTTTTTTATTTTTCGAGAACACTCATATTTAAATTATAAGCTTTCTCAATATTTAACTTGTACGTCCCATTTCCAGTTTTAATCGAATTTTTATACCAATGTTCTTGGTTGTTTAATTCTGGATGTTCTTCTGAAGAAGTATTTTCGTTTTTCGTTAAATCTTCTACTTGTTCCCAAGGTGTACTTCCATGGGTTTCTTTTTGATTCGTTACTGCTGTTAAAGATACATCACTTTCTTTTGCAAGATGGACAGACACTCTTGAGCTTTCCTGTACAAACCAATTATTTTGTAATTGACCTGGATAAAGAGATAGTTCGTTATTTGAAGCACGGATTTCCACATTTTTATTTTGCGGAAGAACAAGCGTTGGTTTCACCTGTGGTGCTGAATTAAATAACGTATGCTGAACAGGTAATGATTTTAAAGTGATATACATCGTTTCTCCAGCCGTTTGAACTGAAAGGAAATCATCTCGTTTTAAATTGAGTTTTTCATTTGCTTTCGTTGTCATTTCATAAGTTCCCAAAAGATGAATTTGATTTGTATTATTTCCCTCTATCGTTAGAGGCTGATGTCCTGCATCTACTACGATTTTTTTGATAGATTCAGGTATATCAAATTGTCCGTCTGGAATATTACTCGTTTGCCTCGTTGTGTTAATAGAGTGACGAACTTCTTCTAGTAATCCAGTTGATAATAAACAGTAAAAAGCAATTCCGACACTTCCTAAAACGCCGATAAAGAAAATACTAAAAATATCATATTTAATAAAAGATTGCTCTTTTTTAGAGAATAGAAGGTATAGTAAAACTTCAGCTCCAAGTATGATGAGTAAAACTGGCCACCATGCAGTTAGTGTATCTAATACTTGAATTCCTTTTACGACTGAAAAAAGTAAAAAGCATCCTAACGATATAATAGAAAGCCCCATTGAGAATGTTCCAACACGCCATGTTCTCATTCTTTTGTACCACCTTTGTTTTCTTTATTTCCAAGTAACAATTTAAAGCCGCCGCCAATTAAGAGGAGTGCAACGATAGATGTTTGGAAATAGCGATAATATAGCTCGCTAAGATGAATGTTAAATATAGTTGCAAAGTAATCATTCAAAATAGGAAGGACTGTTTGATCTAATAAATAATAACCACCGAGTGTAATTAACCCGATACCGATCCATCTTTGATGATTGATAAAATAATCAATGATAGGCTCGTCATTTACACGTTCTTTTCCATACTTTGCAGTTTGCTGTAAAGCGTCAAAGAAGCTATAGAACCAAATGATTGGAACTAAAAATAAAAACGCAGAAAGTCTTAATAAATCGAGTAAATATATTGAAAGTAAAAAGGCTGCCATAAGCTGAAGGCCGCGGCGTTGTAAACCTAAATACATATGTCCTGCTCCGGGGAACATCGCTAAAATAGAAGCGAATGTTTTATTCTTCTTTCCTTGTTCACGATGTTCTTCAAACTCTTCGAAAATAGTACGATCATCTAGTTGCTCGCCACGTTCTTTTTTCTGTAGTTGCTGAACAACGTCAAAGAAATTATAAATCCATAAAACAGGTAACGTAATAAGGAAGATAAGAAAACTTTCTTGCGATGTTAAAAGTGCAACGAAAATGATCATACTCCCGATTCCTGTGCAAGCTACTAAAAATGTAAGTCCGCGTTGCATAAGTCCTAATTGGAAATGGCCAAGCCCAGGGATGATGGATAAGAGAATGATATAAAATCGTTCGCTCTCTTTAGAGGAATTTATCACTTCTCCAGCTTCTTGCTTTTTCATTTGGTTTATAATGGTGATAACTAAATCTAGTAAGTTAATTACCCATAGAACAGCTAGTAAAAATAGAGAAAGAAAAGCAATATCACGTTCTCTTACTACTATGGTACAAAATACTGCAAAGGAGAATAGAAATAGTGATCCTCCGCTATATAAAATAAACCGTCCTAGTTTTTTTAAGTATAAATGTCCAAGCCCAGGAATTAGCCCTAATACAAGTGCTAAAAAGGGATTTTTATTCATGCTTTGAACCTCCGTCCTTTTTCGATGTGTCTACCGATTTGTTTACAATTTGTTGTGAAATAGAAGACTCGTTATGTTTTGAAGATTTCTCTAAATTTGATGTCGCTGTAAAAATATACTGAAATAAACCACTTACCATAAAAATAATTGTAGCCGCAGTCGCAATTATGTAATGAATGATCGTGCGCTTTAGTGAGGTTGTTTTTATATTTTCATTAGACTGTAGTGTTTCAAAATTAATTTGCGTCATAACTTCGTTCGTAAATGAATCATCATTTATCATTGGAAGGTTTTCATGTTGTTCATCAATACTTTCCATATAAAGTGCTAAACAATAATCACATTCATAAAGATGTTCTTCCATAGATTCACGTTCATTGCTTTCTATAAAATCTAATGTATAATTGCGCCAATCTTCTTTTGAATAATGCATCATAGAAACTCTTCCTCCTTCCAATGTTTTTTAATCCATTTTCGTGCTCGATACAGTTTCATTTCGACTGTTTTTACTTCGATGTTTTCCTGTAAAGCAATTTCTTGATAGCTCTTTTCTTCTAAGTAATGTGCGAGAACGACGTCACGGTAATTTTCTGGAAGTTCTCTCAGTTTTTGAGCAATGAGTAATTTTTGCTCTTTCGTCAATAATAAAGCCTCAATATTATGAGAGGACTGTATATTTTCCTCAGCTTCTTTACATAAGGAGAGTTCTTCACTTTCTCTAGCTTTCTTTCTCTTATAATCAATAGCGTGATTGGTGGCAATACGTGCCATCCACGTTTTTAATCCGCGAAATTGATAATTTGGGAGAGAGGTGTGAATTTTTACGAATACTTCTTGTGTAACATCTTTCGCATCTTCTTCATGTCTTAAAATAGAAAAGATAACTTGAAAAATATAATGACGATATGTTTGTACAAGGATACGAAAAGCATGCTCGCTTCCTTGCTGTGCTTTTTCAATTAATTGTTTTTCCTCAATCGGTCTCTCCCTCCTTTTTGACGCATTCTATTATATAGACGTAAAGAATGATAAGTCACCCTACACATTTTGTAAAAAAAGAATAATATATTTTTTGCGGGAGAGCTAGATGAAAAAAGGTGTGAAAAAATGGTAAAGAGAAGTATATAATGAGCAAGTAGGAAATGTTACACGTAGAAAGGATGTGAATGTTAGTAGGGCAAGGTCCATACTAACAAACATGAAAATTAAAATATTAATAGCAGATGATAACTCTTTTATTAGAGAAGGCATGAAAATTATTTTAAATACATACGAAGAGTTTGAAGTAGTAGATACTGTAAATGATGGGGAAGAAGCTGTAGCGTATTGTAAAAAGCATGAAGTTGATATTGCTCTTTTAGATGTTCGTATGCCAAATATGAACGGGGTAGAGGCGACGAAGTTCATTTGTGAAGAGACGAAAACAAAACCGCTTATTTTAACGACGTTTGATGATGATGAATATATTTTGGATGCAGTAAAAAATGGAGCGAAAGGTTATTTATTAAAAAATAACGATCCGGAGCGTATTCGTGATGCGATAAAAGGAGTATATAACGGTCAAACTGTTATGCAAGATGTTATTCTCGATAAAATTAAGTCTAATTTAATGGAAAGTAAAGAGGAAGAATGTAAAATTGATAAGAGCCTTTTCACAGAAAGGGAGCTTAGTATTATTGCATTAATTGCAAAAGGTTTCTCAAATAAAGAAATTTCGAAACAGCTTTTTATATCTGAGGGAACAATTGCAAATTATATTACGTCAGTTTTAGGGAAAACTGGACTTGAACATCGCACACAAATTGCGATTTATTACTTAACAGGGAAAGTAGATTAATGATATGGAATTTTGGTTAACTGTAAGTAAATTAATTGTCTTTTTATATATTGTGTTCAGTTATATTTACGCAAATATAGCAAATTTACCGTGGGTTATATTTACTTTACTTATTTACCTCTCTGTAAACGTAATGATTTCTATATTTAAAAAAGATACGCATAAAAAAATATTAATCTGTATGTCCATTGGCGTAGTTATGCTATTTACATGGAGGGTTCATCCATTTTTTATTTTGTTTTTACCTTTGAACTTATACGAAATTACATTCTATTACATAGAAAAGAATTGGCCACGCTTTGTCGTTATGATGCTCCCAATTACGATTGCAGATGAAAGTATTCGAATGACTTATGGATTGATTGTTGCATTTTCTTTTCTCGTTTTAACAATTGCAGATCGATATATATCGCGTGTAGTAAAGCTTGAATCGCAAAATGATAAGATGCGAAAAGATATGCAACGACTTACGAAAAGCTTACATGAAAATAAAGAGTACATAAGACAATCTGAATACACATTTAAGCTAGAAGAGAGAAATCGGTTATCGCAAGAAATTCATGATAAAATTGGTCACTCGATGACGGGTGCGCTTATTCAAATGGAAGCAGCAAAAAGGTTAATGGAAATAGATAAAGAAAAATCTGCGGAGTTATTACAAAATGCAATTCACATTTCAAAAGATGGAATTGAAAGTATTCGCATTACATTAAAAAATATGAAGCCACCAACTGAGCAAATTGGTATTCATCGTATGAAATTATTCATAGAAGAATTTGCCGGTAAGAATGATGTGAATATTCCTTTTGTATATAAAGGGAACTTAGATATGATTTCTCCCATTCAGTGGAAAATTATCGGTGAGAATGTTACAGAAGCACTAACAAATGCAATGAAATATGCTGATGCTACAGTTATTTCTATAGATATTCATGTGCTTAACAAGATGGTTAAGGTGCAAGTGAAGGATAACGGAAAAGGGGCAGCTCTTGTTAAAAAAGGTCTCGGTATTATGGGGATGGAGGAGCGAACAGCTTCAGTAAACGGAAAAATTATTGTAGATGGAACAAGTGGCTTTTCAGTGACGATGTTGTTGCCGATATAAGAGAATGGGACGAAGATGAACCATCTCATATGAAAAAAGTGAATATTCTCATGTGAAAAGAATGAACTTCTGCACTGAGCAGGTTCATTCTTTTTGTTTATACTAAAAGCAGAGAAACCGAAATAGGGGTGAAAATGATGAATACATTAGAAATTAAAAATTTAACGAAAAAATTTGGTGATTTCATCGCAGTTGATAATATGTCTTTATCTATTAAAGAAGGAGAAATATTTGGCTTTTTAGGATCAAATGGTGCTGGTAAGAGTACAACGATAAATATGATTGCTGGTTTGTTAAGAAGTAATGAAGGTGAAATTAGCATACTAGGAAAAAATATAAAGAAACATAATCGATTTGCAAAGATGAATATTGGTATTGTTCCGCAAGATATTGCGATTTATGAAGAGTTAACTGCCTATGAAAATGTGAAATTCTTTGCTGGGTTGTACGGATTACGAGGAGCCGAATTAAAAGCTAGGGTAGAGGAAGCTCTTCAATTTGTAGGACTTAGCGATAAACATAAAAGTTATCCGAAAAACTTTTCTGGCGGGATGAAACGAAGACTGAATATCGCTTGTGCGATTGCTCATAGACCGAAGTTAATTATTATGGATGAGCCGACAGTTGGAATTGATCCACAGTCAAGAAACTACATTTTGCAGTCAGTACGTAAATTAAATGAAATGGGAAGTACGATTATTTACACGAGCCACTACATGGAAGAAGTAGAAGAGATTTGTACGAAAATCGCAATTGTCGACCACGGTAAAGTGATTGCAGAAGGTACGAAAGAACAGTTAAAAGCGATTATTACAGATACGAAAGATATTTGGATTGAAGTGAAGTCAGTAGAAAATTTAGATGTAGAAAAGTTAAAAGAGATAAACGGTGTGAAAGCTGTTCAAATTGAAGAGAACGTAATCAAGGTAAACTCGGATGCAGGATTAAATAATTTAAATCAAATTATTCAGCATTTCATTAATCATGACATTGAAATTCGTTCATTAGAGGAGCAGGCTCCAAACTTAGAAACAGTATTTCTTACGTTAACCGGAAGAAACTTACGAGATAAATAAAAGGTAAATGAAGAAAAGGTAAAGGGAGGTTCATCAATTGAACATCTTCAATATTGCAATTATGCATATTAAAAGAGATTTCAGAGACGTAAGAACTTTAGTTTTTATGTTAGCATTTCCGATTGTACTTATGCTTGTGTTAGGAACAGCGTTAACCAACGCATTTAATAGTGATAGTCATTCGATTAAAGATATACAAGTGCTATATAAAGATGAAGCGAGTAGCACGTTTTCTCAATCGTTTGCAGCATTTACGAAAGAAGTGGATAAATCAGGTATTCATTTTAAAAAAGCTTCCGGCAGTATAGATGGGAAAGAAGAAGTGAAGAAAAATAAATATGCTGCTTATGTAGAGTTAAATAAAGATGGTGCAAAATTTTACGGAAGTGACAAAAGTAGTATTGAGGGGAGTATTGTGGAAGGAATGCTTACAACATTTGTTGATAAGTACAATGTAGCGGTCGAAGTTGCAAAAGTAGATCCTACTAAGGTGAGCGCAGTTATTTCAAACGGAAATCATAATGATTATATAAAAGAAACATCTTTACAAGCTGCGAAAAAACCAGGTTCTATGGATTACTATGCGGTTGTAATGACAACGATGATTGCACTGTATGCTGCGATGGGAGCGAGTTCTTTAATTCGAGGAGAACGAATACGTAAAACAGGAGATCGTCTCATTGCTGCACCTATAAGTAAAGCTGAAATATTCATTGGAAAAGTACTTGGTAGCCTAGTAGCAAATGCCCTGTGCATATTACTCGTCATGTTATTTAGTAAATTTGTTTTTCAAGCGAATTGGGGCGACCATCTTGGAATCATATTTCTTATTTTATTAACACAAGTCTTTCTAGCAATTAGCTTCGGTTTAGGAATCGGATATATCACGAAAACAGCTGAAGCGTCTAGGGCAATTATTATGGTTGTTGTGCAATTAGCTTCTATTTTTGGAGGTGCATATTTCGTAGTAGAAGAAAATTTCGTTACGAATTTATCGCCATTAACTTGGGCAAATACAGCTGTTATGAAAATTATTTATGCAAATGATGTAGGGGCAGCACTACCAGTCATTTCTTTAAACCTTGGAATATCAGCACTCTTTTTATTAATTGCAATTATTGCATTACGTAGACGGGAGGGGCTATAGTATGAAGGATATTTTATGGCTCATACAAAAAACGTTATCTGTACTTTTGAAAAATAAAAAAGGGTTATTCATTATTATTAGTTTGCCAATAATCGGAACGCTCATCTCTTTTTCGATATACGGAAATGCGGGGCAAGGAACGTTAAATATCGGGATTGTAAATAAAGAAAATGAGCCGATAGCAAATGATACGATAAAGTTTTTAGAAGGATTAAATCATGTGAATGTGAGTAAGGTGAAGGAGTCTGAAGTAGAAGATAAACTCACTTCCAAAAAACTTGATGGAGTTATTACATTAGCTTCTGGTTTTTCAAAAAGTGTTCGAGAAGGAAAACCAGAGCATATTGAAATTTCATCGATTAAAGGTGATCAAGTAACAGGATTTATAAAATCATATTTATATAATTATATTGATAATATAGCAGCTATTAGTAAAGTGGCAGGAACAGATCAAAGTGCGTTTGATAATATGTACGCAGGGTATCAAAAAGGTTCATTTAAAATGAAAACTGAGACGCTAGAAGATACTTCGAAAAATAAAGATATGACAAATCAAACGATGGGTTACCTTATTATGTTTATGCTGTTTTCAGCAGCGAACTTATCAGGTCATATTTTAAAAGAAAAAGAGAATAGAACGTACTTTAGACTATTATCAACGCCGATAGATGGGAAGAAGTTTATATTATCTAATGTCGGAGTAAATATGATAATACTAACAGTACAAATTTTGATTACAATCCTATTCCTAACGAATGTTTTTCATACGAATATCAATATGCCTTTCATAGTGATGATGGGCGTACTAATGCTATTTGCATTAATCGCAATTGGAATATCATTAGTCCTTGTAGCTTTTTCGAAAAACTCAGCATCGGCAAATGCGATGCAAAATATGATCATTGTACCAACATGCTTACTTGCTGGATGTTATTTCCCATATGATATTATGCCAAGTGCAGTACAAAAAGTAGCTAATTTTCTTCCGCAGCGCTGGTTGTTAGATACGATATCAAAACTACAGCAGGGAATACCATTCTCGGAGTTGTATTTAAACATTTTAATTTTATTCGCTTTCGCAATTGCATTCTTCTTAATTGCTATTTATAAGTTTGGAAGAAATAATGATACGAGAAATTTTGTTTAATGTGAAAAGGTGTGGCTTAATGCCATACCTTTTTTGTTTGAAACTTAGAGTATCTTTTGTAGTATAGGAATGCTTTTGTAGAGCACTTCGTTATGTGAAGCATGCAAAACATATTTATTTCCCTCTAGAAGAAAAACGCTATGTAGAACAGCGTTACCGTCACCATGTTTTGTAAGTAAATCACCGACGACTTTGCCGTCTGTCCATTTCAGTTTGGAATGTGAAGGGACGACTTGTAAATATTGAGTTGTTTCCTCTCCATCTCCGGCAATGAGTGTCGTTTCAATATTTCTTTTTTGTATAATAAATCTATTTTTATTTAATGTATCGAGGAAAGGGTTTTTCGTTTCCATCTTACTATAAGGAAGAAATGTAATAGAAGAGTTGGATTTTATAAATAAATAATTTCCGTAATCTTTACAAGGAATAACATCTTGTAATCCTGGAAAGTAAATGTGTATTGCCTCAACTTTATTCATTTTATGTAAGATGCTTAAGTAACAAATATATTGTTCCATATAAAAATGAACGATATTTATTTTAGAAGAGGCATGGATAGGGAGACTGCCTCAAGTCCAATAACTATAATTTGGTGGAGATCCAGCGTTTGGTGTGCAGAGTATTATAAGTTGATTCACATCATTTTTATATTCGTCACTTTGAACGTAAGAACGTCCAAGAAGGCCGCCCATACTATGACAAATTAAATTTAGTTTATCGCAACCTGTAATCTTTTTAGCATAAGCAATCGTTTGTAATAAATATTTTTGTGTAGAAAAAACAATACGCTGCCGCCAGTCATAAAAACAGATGAACAAGTCTTTATTTCGTTCGTACCCCATACTTTCTAGCATCATGATGAATGGTTCGTAAACAAATGCAGAAAGTCCAAAACTCCAATTACCAGTGCCGGGAATAATAATATTGCTCATTGAACCGAAAAGACCTGAGATAAAAACAATAGGAGTTTTTCCTTTTCTCATATTCGTATCTCCTTTAACTGTTTAGTATCAATAAAAATAAGAAATACATTTCGTATGAAAACATATTTAAATGAAACACTACGAAATAGTAAGGAATATGATTGGAAGGAAACCAAAATGATTAAAAAAATATTAAGAGTTACTTCTATTATTATTGCTATTTTCGTTTTTATTGTAATTTGTATGCATATCGATGTTACCTTAGGTAGGAAAATGGAAGCTGGAAAAAACATGCCGACAGAGTATGCGCCTCATTATAGTGACTTTCAATTATATGTAGAAGGGAAGTCTTTTTATAAACAATTATTTACTGATATAAGAGAAGCCAAAAGCTCCATCTACACTTATTTCTTCATTTTGTCGGATGATAAAAGTAGTCATACTTTTTTAAACTTATTAAAAGAGAAAGCAAAAGAAGGAGTAAACGTCTATTTATCAGTTGATCGCATTAATGATTTATCATTTGAAAGAAAGATGATAAATGAATTGCGGGAAAGTGGTGTGCATTTTACATATAGTAGAAAACCTGCATTGCCATTCGGATTTTATTCACTTCACCATCGTAATCATCGCCGTATTACGACGATTGATGGGGATATTGGCTATACAGGCGGATTTAATATAGGAGATGAGTACTTAGGGAAAGATAAGCGATTTGGATATTGGCGTGATTATCATGTACGGCTTAAAGGAGAAGGAGCAAAAGATTTAGAAGAGCAGTTTGCTTTAGATTGGAAACGAGATACGAAAGAAGAGATAAAGAGGAGTACGAATAAAGCTAGTAAAGGGAATACATTACATACTATGACTAGTTACAATGGGCATTACGTTGCTGAAAAATATATAGAGCTCATAAAACAAGCTCAGCACTCCATTGTAATTGCAACGCCGTATTTTATAGCAAAAAATAAAGAATCCATGAATGCTTTAATCGCAGCACAAAAGCGTGGTGTTACAGTAAAAATACTTTGGTCATATAAACCAGATCTACCTCTTATAAAAGAAGCGGCGTATCCATACATACGTCAAGCTGTTAATAATGGGATTACTGTATATGGGTATAAAAAAGGAATGTTCCATGGCAAATTAATGCTTATTGATAATGAATTAACTGTTATTGGTACAACAAACTTTACTTCGCGTAGCTTCAATATAAATGATGAAATGAATTTTTATATTTATGGCGGTCCTATTGTAGGACAAGTTAATAAGGCGTTAACAGAGGATTTTCATGATTCGAAAGAAATGACGAAAGAGTTTTTTGAGAAGTTATCTTTTTGGGAGCGTTGTAAGGAGAAAGTGGCGGGATTGGTTGAGTTCTATTTGTGATGATGGATTAGGAAAGGGTGCCTACAAAAGGCACCCTTTTTGGTGGGAAATCATTATTTTTCATGCACCAGCATCGTAACATCATCATTAATCAACGTCCCCACATGTTCACCTAAACATATTTTTTTCATGACTCCAGGCTCATCAAAGTTAAAGACATGCGTTGGTAAATTGTAGTCCCGGGCAAGCAGTAATGCCGCTTGATCCATGACTTGTATATTTTGTCTAACGACATCATTATAGTTTAGTTTGCTGTACATTTTTGCTGATTTGTTATGCTTCGGATCACTTGTAAAAACGCCATCGACACCCTGTTTTGCGACTAATATGGCATCGCTATTCATTTCAATAGCTCTTTGTACGCTTGGATAATCTGTCGTCACGAACGGTTGCCCGTTTCCGCCTCCAAAGATAACGATATAGCCGTTATCTAAATGGTGGACTGCACGCAAGCGAATGTATGGTTCAGCTACTGCATTAAATGGAATGGAAGTCATAACGCGTACTTCTCTATTTGTTTTACTTGTTAAAACACCGCGAAGCATTAAGCTGTTAATGATTGTACCTAACGTACCGATATTATCAGCTTCTACGCGATCGATTCCCCATTCTTCAGCTAGATGCCCCCTAAAAATGTTACCGCCACCGATGACGATGGATACTTCGATACCTAAATCAACAATGGATAAAATTTCGTTTGCGATATGTTCTAATCGTTTGGAGTTAAAGCTATTTCCAGTTTGATCGGCAAGTGCACCGCCGCTTAATTTAATTAAGACACGTTTATATGGCTTCATAACAATTCCCCCTATATAGATCGCAATAAAAAAGGAACAAAGGCGAATGCCTTTGTTCCTTTTTAAGAAAATGAAAAAGAAAAGAAGAAGATAGGACGAATTGCTTTGTATAGTTTTTCATAACATCCACTCCTTTTCATTTTGATTTGTTTTAAGTATATATCTTTTTGATTATACGAAACAATCTGATTACTTATCAAGTTTATTTTATCGTTTTTTAACAAAATGGTGTCAATGAAAAAAAGAAGAAAAATATTTGAATTTTTTGTGACGAACTTGTAGGTTTTTGTATGATTTTGTAGGTTCGCTTATAAGATGTGTGAGTAGCTTTTATAAATTCAAATTGAAAGCGTTCGCATGAAGGGGATGAACATAAATGAAAAAATTCGGATTGGCAACACAAATTTTTGTCGCGCTTGTTTTAGGGATTGTAGTAGGGGCAGTCTTTTATGGCAATAAAACGGCGATTTCTTATATCACACCAATTGGGGATATATTTATTCACTTAATTAAGATGATTGTAGTACCAATTGTTATTTCAGCATTAATTGTTGCAGTAGCTGGTGTAGGAGATATGAAGAAGCTTGGGAAACTGGGTGGTAAGACAATTCTTTATTTCGAAATTATTACGACGATTGCTATTTTAATGGGATTACTTGCAGCGAATATATTCCAACCAGGTACTGGTGTTGATATGAGTAATTTACAGCAAAGTGATATTTCTTCTTATAAACAAACTGCAGATGCAACAGAGAAGAAAGGTTTTGCTGAGACAATTGTTCACATTGTACCGAAAAACGTATTTGAATCGATTGCACAAGGTGACCTATTACCGATTATATTCTTCTCAGTATTATTCGGCTTAGGAGTTGCGGCAATTGGGGAAAAAGGAAAGCCTGTCTTTAACTTTTTTGAAGGCGTACTCGAAGCCATGTTTTGGGTTACAAATCAAGTTATGAAATTTGCACCATTTGGTGTATTCGCATTAATTGCCGTTACGGTTGCAAAATTTGGTGTAGCAACACTACTTCCGCTAGGAAAACTAGTGCTAGCTGTATACGTAACTGTTATACTATTCGTTGTGATTGTATTAGGTATTAATGCACGAATGGTTGGAGTAAACATTTTTACATTAATAAAAATTTTAAAAGAAGAATTGATTCTTTCATTTACGACAGCAAGTTCAGAAGCTGTTTTACCTAATATAATGAGAAAAATGGAAGAGTTCGGTTGTCCAAAGGCAGTTGCCTCTTTCGTAATTCCGACAGGTTATACATTTAACTTGACTGGATCGGCTATTTATCAAGCGTTAGCGGCATTGTTTGTTGCACAAATGTACGGTGTGCACATGTCACTAACGGAGCAAATAACGTTATTATTCGTTCTCATGTTAACATCCAAAGGTATGGCGGGAGTTCCAGGTGCATCGTTCGTTGTTGTATTAGCAACGTTAGGTTCAATGGGGTTACCACTAGAAGGTATCGCATTAATTGCGGGAATTGACCGCATTTTAGATATGATTCGCTCATCTGTCAATGTATTAGGAAATGCATTAGCGGCCATTGTTATGTCGAAGTGGGAAGGCGAATTCGATAATGAGAAAGCAAAACAATATGTAGAAACAGTCAAAGAAACAAAAGCAGCATAAGAAATCGTTAAGGAGTGAATAATCATGGCAACATTAACTGAAGTTAAAAATGGTGTTCGAATTGAAAAAGATTTTTTAGGTGAAAAAGAAGTACCAAACTATGCATACTACGGCGTACAAACAATGCGTGCAGTTGAAAACTTCCCAATTACAGGATACAAAATCCATGAAGGTTTAATTAAAGCGTTCGCAGTTGTAAAAAAAGCAGCAGCGCTTGCGAATACAGATGTAGGAAGATTGGAATTAAACAAGGGCGGTGCGATCGCAGAAGCTGCTCAAGAAATTCTTGATGGAAAATGGCATGATCATTTCATCGTAGATCCAATCCAAGGCGGAGCG
>NZ_JBNLYE010000081.1:0-16285 GCF_050172095.1 Bacillus sp. GMs2/2 | reverse complement strand
GGATGGAAAAATCTATAATGTTATACATATAGGGAATAACATTATATCATTGGTAGATGAAAAAGATAATTTAGTAAATATTTCTCAAAAAAATTTTAAAACTCTGGATAAGGAAGGGGCTATTCAGTTTCTAAATCAGAATAATAGCATAGATGAACAACAAGAATATAGACAAACCCTGTTAGAAGGCGTTTCACCGAAGGCACTTGAGGAGGCCTATAGTCGATATAGATTACTGAAAGAACATAGTGAAGAAGGTAAAAATAACGAATATAGTAATAGAACGATACAAAGGTGGAAAAAGGCATTTGAAGAGGCTGAAAGATTATATGGAAATGGTTTTTTAGGTTTGCTACCAAAGAAACAACAAAGAGGAAATAGGATGCCGAAAATTGATACGGCTGTTCAAGATTTAATGAAAGAAGTTATAGAAAAGTATTATCATAATATTAAGCAAATGAGTGTAAAAGCTGTCTATGGTTTATTGATAGAGGAATGTAGAAAGAAAGGACTTAGTATTCCTAGTTATGTAACCTTTACAAAGTATGTTAATGGCTATTCAAGTTATGAAGTAGTAAAAAGCAGAAAAGGTAAAAGAGCTGCATATTCAAAAGAGCATTGGTATCTAGAGGGATATACCCCTAAACATGGTGATAGACCGTTTGAAATCGCACATATTGATCATACAGAATTAGATATTGAATTAGTTTTAATGAATGGGAAAGAAAAAGTGACTCGTAGGCCATATCTTACTTTACTAATAGACGCGTATTGTAGGAAAATTCTAGCTCATTACATAACTTTTGATTCCCCTAGTTATCGATCAATTATGATGGTTTTACGAGAGTGTGTAAGAAGGAATGGAAGGCTCCCAAACAATTTGGTAGTCGATGGAGGTAAAGAGTTTCATAGTTTATATTTTGATGTATTGTGTGCGCAATACAACATTAATAAAAAGGAAAGACCCCCAGCTAAGGCTAGATTTGGAAGTGTTATAGAGCGTTTGTTTGGAGTAGCTAATTCCTTATTTATACATAATTTACAAGGGAATACCCAATTAATGAAAGAGGTAAGAGTTGTTACAAAGGGTACAAATCCAAAAAACTCTGCAATTTGGACATTAGAAAAGTTAAATGCTTTATTTTATGAATGGATTGACTATTATGAGAATACAATACATGCTGGTCTAGGGACGACACCTAAAAAACAATTTGATATAGGAATTGCAATAGGAGGAAAGAGGGAGATGAATTTGATTTCATATGATCAAAGCTTCATTTTGTCAACTTTGCCATCGACACCTAGAGGGAAAGGTTTAGTGCAGCCTGGTAAAGGTGTTGTATTTAATAATGTTTGGTACTGGAATGAGGAATTTAAAAATCCGAAAATTGAAAAAACGAAGGTGAATTTAAAATATGATCCTTTTAATGTTGGAATTTTATACGCATATGTTAATAAGAAATGGGTTAAATGCATATCAGAATATTATTATCTCCTAGAGGGAAAAACACATAAACAATTACAAATAATTACCGAAGAGATTAGATATAAATTGGGTATTAAAGGAAGAATATCTCTTAAACAAATAGCAACGTTTATACCAACAATTGAAAGTCATGAAAAGGTAATGAAGCAAGCTATTATTGAACAAGAAAACCATAAATCTCGGAGTGCTATTGAAGAAATGTTGTTAGCAGAAGATACGACAGTTGAAAAGCCCATATCAAAATTTA
The DNA here is from genome assembly GCF_050172095.1 of Bacillus sp. GMs2/2. Classification (NCBI taxonomy): domain Bacteria; kingdom Bacillati; phylum Bacillota; class Bacilli; order Caryophanales; family Bacillaceae; genus Bacillus; species Bacillus sp. GMs2/2. The sequence goes on along the minus strand of NZ_JBNLYE010000081.1, from coordinate 14,552 downwards.
GAGAAATAGATATGGATAATATTCCGAATTTTAAGATTGTGGAAAGCTAAGAAACAATCAAAAGAGAGGTGAGACTCTTGACGAAAGAACCTGTTATATTGATAGATGAACAAGCTTTAGACGAGAAAATTCAAAAGTTTAAACGAGTAAGGATTATTCATCCTAAAATGAAACAAGTAATGTCTGAACTGGAGTCATTGGTACGCAGGCCTTCTGGAAATGAAATCATTATGGTACTTGGGCCTTCTGGTGTTGGTAAATCAACACTTATACACGAATTAAGGAAAGAGATTATAAATGAGTTAATGGATGAATTAGAGAGAGATAAATCTATTATTCCATTTGTATCTGTAGAACTAATCTCTCCAGATAGTGGGGTTTTTAACTGGAAAGACTTTTATGTACGTGTACTACAAGCTATGGAAGAACCGTTGATTGATAAGAAAATTATCTATGAAGATGGAGGCGGAATAAAAAAGAAAACGAGGGTTCGAGAGGGAAGTTATTTTACTTCACCAGAGTTACGAAGATCTTTAGAAAATGCTTTTTATTATCGCAAACCTAAAGTGTTTATTATTGATGAAGCCCAACATTTTATTAAAGTTCCATCTGCAAGAAAATATTTAGATCAATTAGATTCGCTAAAATCTTTATCAAATTTAACGCAGGTGCCACAAATATTAGTGGGTACATACGAGTTGAAAAATTTTGTGAATTTAAATGGTCAATTAGCAAGAAGAACTGTAGATATTCAATTTCCCAGGTATGATTTATCTAATGAACAAGATTTTGTTAATTTTTTAGGAATTATTAAAGGGCTATTAGAGTGTCTTCCGATGGAGAAGAGTCCTGATTTATTAGATTATTGGGATTTCTTGTACGAGAGAACAATAGGGTGTGTAGGGATCTTAAAGGATTGGCTTACACGATCATTAAAACTAGCCTTAGAAAAGAATGAACATGTATTGGAAATTGGACATTTAAGACAAACAGCTATGTCTATAAATAAAATCTCTAAACTTGTGGATGAAGTTTCACAAGGTGAGTCCTGTTTTATGGAAAAGCAAGAAAAAATATTAGATGTGAGAGTAAAATTAGGTATAGATAATGAAAAGGTAAAAAGTAAAAAGAATGTAAGGAAAGGAAATGTAGGGGTTAGAAATCCTAAAAGGGATAAAGTGGGTGAAGTGGAAGGTGGAAATTAATTGTAGTATTACAGTGTTCGAAGAAAATCAGTATGAGGAGCTATTTCCAAAGAGAAGTGAATTTTATGGATTAGAACCTATGGGAAAAGGAACTGCATATTCAGAATGCCTAACCAGTTATATGTGCAGATTAGCTTATAGTCATAACATTAAGGTATCTACACTAATAAAATCAAAAATATATCCCAATTTAAATATATCCCCTTCTGTAACAAAGAAACATGAAAGCAAGATAAAAAAATTAATAGATGGTAAGTATGTTAATGGTATAGGGGTAACTACAAGAGAATATATAAGGATTCTTGAAAATCTTACGCAGAGGAATGATTTGAATGGGTTAACCATGTTGAATTGGTCTGCGATATTAAATAGGGTATTTTTAATCAATGAGAATAAAAGATGGTGTCCAGTATGTTTAAGTAGATGGAAAGATAAAAAACAAGCTATTTATGAACCGTTAATCTGGTGTTTAAAGACTTTGTCAATCTGTAATATTCACAAAATAAAATTACAAGAAGAGTGTTCAAACTGTAAACAAATAGTTCCTCATTTGACTGGGGATATGCAGCCGGGATATTGCCCTTCTTGTAAGGAGTTTCTTGGGAATAATGACTTATCTCAAAAAATTATCGATAAAGAAATTATTGAGCTAGAAGAGAAGGTTTTTAATAGCTATTCACAATTAATCAGCAGTAATTTTTCAACCCCAGTAACGCCTCTACGTAATTCTGTCAGTCGCTTTTTTAAAAGAATAATGAATGAGAACTCAAAAATTTCTATTGCAAACTTCGCGGGACAACTGAACTATAATAGGACGCGAGTCAATAACTGGTTCCATTATGGAATATTACCACCTATGCAGTTTTGGGGACAGATTTGTGAAATCCTCGATGTACCACTGAATGTGTTGCTTATAGAAAATGTTGATTTAGGAAGATTACAACCGTTATTACAAAAAAGAAAATATGAACATAAGGAAACAAAGCAATTAACTAAAAAAGAATTAAAGATATTAGAAAGTGTCTTTTTAAATCATTTAAATAATGAAAAGGTGGAACTGTCATTTAAAGAGATCGCTGAAATTAACGGTTATAGTCAACGGAGATTGCAATATCATTTTCCGAGGTTAAAAAGTACTATAGATGAAAGACATAAAATATATAAAGAACAAAAACGAAGAGATTCGCTTGAAAAGCAAATAAAAGAGATAGTTCTAGAAAAAAACAAATCGCATTTGGGATTGAATGCAACGTTGAAATTAGTAAATATTAGCGCTCCAACTGCTCGAAATCTTTTGCCAGACTTATGTGATGAAATCGTACTTAAGCATCAATTATACTTAAAAGAACAAAAAGAAAAAAGAATTCGGAGACAAAAAGAAGAGATTAGGAAAGTAATAATTGAGCTACATAACCAAGGGATAGTACCAACAAATCATATGATTCAAAAATATTCTTCTAAGCCTATAACCTTTATAAATGAAATTACTAGTGAATATTGTTGTGAGGTCAGAAAAGAGTTAGGTTATTAAAACTTAAAATGTTTTTGTTAGTATTACAGTTTTAACCTTGGATAAGCTTATATCTAAAATAACTCTAGCTTTTTTGAATGATAATGGGATAACACTACATAGCCATCAAGCTAAGATTAAGTAATGAGTTTTTGCTTTAGGTTACATTAGCCCCTGAATAAAATTATATCTTAGAATGTATAAGTTTATTAGGTGCTAAACAAAACTTATCCTAAGTTCAGCTTATGTTCTTCACAAATTTGTTTTGCCCCAAAGATAAAATTAGGAACTTGTTGAAAGCTGGTGTAGGGGTACAGTGCATGATTGTTTCTACTACCTCATTCAGTGAGAGACCAACATTAAATTGTGGTTCACATCCACCCTGTGTAGTTAATGATGCGATTGTAACCAATTGACGTTGAACCCTTCACGAAGATAAATATCACCAAAAGCGAATTCAAAAACATATTTACCGAGATTAGGTGCAATATCTTTTAGTGAATTTATAACACGTTGTCTGCCTTTTAATCTACTTCCATGAGTTTTTGCCAGCCACGCTGATAACGCAAAGCAATCTCCTTATTTTGTACTATAATAGATTGTATGGAAGAGATATTTACTATTAAACAAATTTCAAAAATGACAGGACTTACTGTACACACTTTGCTATACTACGAAAAAATTGGATTGCTTAATGAGGTTAGCCGAGATATCAATGGTTATCGTCAATATTCGGAATCTGATATTTCTTGGATTAATTTCTTAATTCGTTTAAGAGTAACGGAGATGTCGGTCACAGGCATGCAACGGTTTGCTGATTTGCGAAGTCAAGGTGAATCTACAATAAGTGCTAGACGAGAATTATTAGAAATACATCAAAATAAGGTCTTTAAAGAAATTAAAGAGTTGAAGGATCAGCTTGTGAAAATTGAAGAAAAGATTGATTATTATAAGGGGATGGAGGGACATAGGGAATAATCATTTTACATTATCATTTATGTCGAAGGTTTAGGGAAGCATCCATTGGAAAAACGCTACCTTTTCGTCCGAAAGATTTCTGGACGAAAAGGTAGCGTTTTTTATTTTAGGGGTATTAATTTTTTCTTAGTGTGATGACTATGGGGGTACCTTTATTAGGTATATACAGTGCATATCATTTTTTTGAACAAAACTGACCATCAAGCTACATAAAAAATAAATAATAACATTATGATTTAATTTATGGGTGTTAACGGACATTTTATGATTCGAAAACCAAGTTTGGGCCAAGTTATGATTTATTTCTTTTGGCTACTTACTTAATTTAATGCTAATACTAGGACATTTTATGATTTAATAGGTGGTCAATATATAATTTAATTTACAGTATAATATGAACCATAATTTTGCCAGGTTGGTGAGGTTATGGTTCTTTTTGTTTATGGAAAAGTTATAGTTCTAAAAATAGAATGTATCTAATTCTTTGGTTCTTTCACTTACATCCTCAATGTATCTTGTGTGCTATCCCTTAATGATCACAATTTTATCCCGTCAAAGCCTGAGTGGTGAGGACTGATAATTAGTGGGGATGAACATCCCTGTTTGATCAATTAATACTTCACTTTATTTGAATCTTCATATGTTTTGTGTTTTTATCCATACCTATTGTAAGATTATATAGAGTTCTCCTAATAAGCTGTTTTAATGGATTATTTAGGGGGGGAATTTGTAAATCATAAATTGTTTTTTCGGAATAATTTTTTATATAAATAAGTTATATTGAAGTAGAGGTGAACCATCGGTGAAGCAGGTGTTGGTGATTAAAAATGAACGGTCTTCAGCAAAGAAAATCGTAAGCGGTCTAACGCAAGAAGGCTATTTCATTTTAAAACTTCACAATGAAAACGAAGGTTTAAATATAATATATGAACAAGATTGGGATATTATCATATTGGATTGGGATTCATTAAGTATATCAGGACCAGAAATTTGCAGACAAATACGAATTGTTAAAACGACACCAATCATTATTGTGACCAACAATATTTCTAGCGAGGATTGCATAGCAGGGTTACAAGCAGGAGCAGATGATTATATTAGAAAACCATTTGTGAAGGAAGAATTAGTAGCGAGAGTTCAAGCTATTTTAAGAAGAAGTGACTATAACCAGCAAAATGAGACAAACTTTTTTCAGTTTAAAGATCTCTTTGTTGATGCATCTAGCAATATTGTGAAAAAAGGTGGCGAAAATCTCTCACTTACTAAGCGTGAGTACGATTTACTTGTATTTTTAATCAAAAACAAAAACACGATATTGAGCCGTGAAATGCTTTTGAATCAAGTTTGGGGATATAACGTAGTAGTAAATCCAAATGTAGTAGATTTATATATTGGGTATGTAAGAAAAAAGTTAAAGTGCGAGAAGAAAGATAGATATATTCAAACGATACATGGCAGAGGCTATTCAATGGTTGAATGATAAAAATAAGATAATAAAGTAGTTTCTGTGAAATATTAGCTATTACTGCGCGTATTTTGTAAGGGAAGGTCTCTGTCCCGTATTTGTTGAGAAAGTATTTAATGAAGGTTAATCAACAGTCCTGACCGCACATATTACTTTTTATGCTTGATTTTATGAATTCATACGATTCACAAGATTTTCACAGAATTAATGACTATACTAATTAACAGGATGTTCAAATGAAAATGATTATCAATAGCGATTCGATTGAATAAAAGTTACCTTCTAATTCAATCTATGGATGTCATCATTTTCGAAATAAATCACACTATAAGGAGTATACATATGAAAAAATCTATGCTTTTAAAATTAGTGAGTATTCTAGCAATTTTCACTTTAATGTTAGTGGCTTGCTCAGATTCAAGTAAAGAAACTTCGAAGGCTAATAATAAAGATAATGGTAGTGATAAGCCAAAAACGGTTGAAATCACTGATGCTCATGGAACTGTTAAAGTACCTGTAAACCCAAAGAATGTAGTTGCTTTGGATAACAGAACTTTTGAAACTTTATCTGATTGGGGAATTAAATTAGCGGCTGCTCCAAAGGATATCATGCCTGCTGATTCAGCATATAAAAAGGATGAAAAAGTTCAAAATATTGGGAATCACCGTGAACCAAATCTAGAAATTATTGCAGCGGCAAACCCTGATCTTGTAATCGTTGGTCAAAGATTTGCTGATCATTATGAAGAAATCAAAAAATTAGTGCCAAATGCAGCTGTTATTGATCTTAATTTTGATGTTTCTGAGAAGGCTACTAAGCCTGGAGAAAACTTAGTAAAAGGACTTAAAGATTCTACAACTACTTTAGGTAAAATCTTTGCTAAAGATAAAGAAGCTAAACAATTAGTAGCTGATTTCGATAAATCTATTGAAAAGGCAAAATCTGCTTATAACGGAAAAGATAAAGTTATGAGTGTTATCGTTACTGGTGGAAATATTGGCTTTGCTGCGCCGCACTCTGGTCGCGTTTGGGGACCTATGTATGACATTTTCGGTTGGACTCCAGCATTAGAAGTTTCGAATTCTACTGCAGGTCATAAAGGTGATGACGTTTCTGTTGAAGCTATTGCACAAACAAATCCTGATTGGCTTTTCGTTTTAGATCGTGATGCTGCAACATCTGATGCAGCTAAGTCAGCTCCAGCTAAGGATGTTATTTCTAAATCACCAGCTCTTCAAAACACAACTGCTGTTTCTAAAAAACAAGTTATTTATGCACCAGAAGATACTTACACAAATGAATCAATTCAAACTTATATAGAGTTATTTGGAGATCTTGCAAAAACTTTAGCTAAGTAGTGTAAAGGGGTACGAAGCAGTGTCAAAAAATATGATTTCTAGGGTTGAGAATATTTCTCAACCCCAGTTTTATAATCAAAATAAAATATGGACAAAACCTTTTATAATAGCAGTTATAGTTGTTATAATTTTAGGGATTATATCACTGTTTACTGGAGTTTATGATATACGTGGACAAGAGGACGGAATGGAGATGTTTTTCATCACTCGTGTTCCGAGAACGGTTGCATTAATGCTTACTGGAGCTGCGATGGCAATGGCAGGGCTCGTCATGCAACTTATTACACAGAATCGTTTTGTTGAACCTACTACAACGGGGACGATTGAATGGTCAGGCTTAGGCCTGCTTTTTGTGTATTTACTATTTCCTGCCCCGACTTTAGTTCAAAGAATGACTGGTGCAATCATTTTTTCTTTTATAGGAACTATGATTTTCTTTTTATTTTTAAGAAGAGTTAAGCTTCGTTCGTCTTTAATTGTCCCGATTATTGGATTGATGCTTGGAGCAGTTATTTCTGCAGTGTCTACTTTTTTAGGACTCCTTTTTCAAAAGACGCAAAGTATTGAAACTTGGTTTGTCGGTTCATTTGCTAACGTTCAGGTCGGAAGATATGAATATTTATGGCTGATTGTTATCATTACTTTTCTTATTTTTATGTATGCTAATAGATTGACTTTAGCTGGACTAGGAGAAGATGTCGCAACAAGTCTTGGAGTTAATTACAATAGAATTGTTCTTTTTGGGACTGCTCTTATCTCTGTTGCAGTTGGAATTGTTGCAGCTGTTATTGGACACTTACCTTTCTTAGGATTAATTGTGCCAAATATCGTTTCAATGTTTAGAGGTGATGATCTTAGGAGTAATTTACCTTGGGTTTGTGTGATCGGAATGGGATCAATAACTGCCTGTGACATCATTTCTCGAACAATTATACAGCCTTTTGAATTACCTGTTTCTTTAATACTTGCAACAGTGGGAGCAGTCGTGTTTATTACTATTTTATTGAGAAAAAGAAAACCAAGGAGGCTACGATGATCACATTAGAATATAGAAAAAAAGAAAATGTCGAGATCGATTCTAGCCTTCATAATGAAAGTAGATCAGCTAGCGCTTTTCGGTCTAAGAAGGAAGCAAGACGTTATTGGATTTTACTGATAACATTGATTGCTTTAGGTCTTCTTTCTTCATATGGACTTTTAGTTTATAACAATCCAGTTCCGCTAGATTCACCTTCTTTTATCCCAGTCGTTAAGAGAAGGATAGTAGCTATTGTTGCAATGATTATTGCTGCGGTTTGCCATAGCTTGTCGACAGTTGCTTTCCAATCTATTACGAATAATAAAATTATTACTCCTTCACTTTTAGGTTTCGAATCACTTTATTCAGCAATTCAAACGAGTACAGTATTCTTCTTTGGTGCTAGTGCGTTAATAAATTTTAATGGAATTGGATCATTTTTATTCCAAGTTGTTGTTATGGTCTTCATGAGTTTAATACTTTATGGATGGTTACTTTCCGGTAAATACGGGAATTTACAACTTATGCTTTTAGTTGGAATTATTATTGGTACCGGGCTAAATTCTGTGTCAACTTTCATGAGAAAACTACTTGCGCCTTCAGAATTTGATATTTTACAAGCAAGATTATTTGGTTCTGTTAATCATGCAGATCCTGCATATTTTCCTATTGTAATTCCTATGATCATAATTGTAGCGGTATTAATTTTTGCTCATTCTAAGAATTTGAATGTTTTGTCACTAGGAAAAGATGTTGCTACTTCTTTTGGAGTTAAATATCAACCTAGTGTAATTTATACGCTTGTATTAGTAGCTATTTTGATGTCTATTTCAACAGCTCTAATTGGGCCACTTACTTTCTACGGCTTTTTAGTAGCAACTTTGAGTTATCAGGCAGCGGCAACTTATGATCATAGATATATTTTTCCGATGGCTTTTGCTATAGGATTTTTAATAATGACGAGCGCATACTTTTTAATGTATCATGTATTCCATGCTCAAGGTGTAGTTTCAGTTATTATTGAATTATTTGGTGGAATTATATTCTTAACTATAGTTTTAAGGAAGAGGGCTTTATGATAAAAATTGATAATGTTAAAAAGTTCTATACTGATAAGGTAAAAATAGGACCTTTGGATATTGAAATACCAAAAGCAGGCTTTACTTCTTTAATTGGACCAAATGGCGCTGGAAAGTCCACGACACTTTTGATGATTGGCAGACTTTTAGATATGGATGAAGGCCAAATTCAGGTAGCAAATATGGATGTTTCTGAATCCAAATCAAAAGACTTAGCAAAAGTTTTGACTATATTGCGACAAGAAAATCATTTTGTAACTAGGCTTACAGTTAGACAATTAGTTGGATTTGGGCGCTTTCCTTATTCAAAGGGAAGATTGACTAAAGAAGATGAGGTTATCATTTCTAAATATATCGATTTCTTAGATTTAACTAGTTTAGAGAATAGATATTTAGATGAGCTTTCTGGTGGTCAAAGACAAAGGGCATATGTAGCGATGGTATTGTGCCAAGAGACGGAATATGTACTTTTGGACGAACCTCTGAACAACCTTGATGTTGCTCGTTCTGTTCAAATGATGGAGCATTTAAGACGTGCAGCTAATGAATTTGGAAGAACAATTTTGACTGTCATGCATGACATAAATTTTGCAGCTAAATACTCGGATAAAATTTGTGCTATGAAAGATGGACAAATTGCTGCTTTTGGAACAGTAGAAGAGGTTATGGACTCAACACTTTTGACAGATATTTTTGAAACAAAAATAGAAATTATTAATGGTCCTTATGGGCCAATCGCAGTTTATTAGTTATAAAATGCCTTGCGTAGATTATGCAAGACACTCTAGTTGAAGTTGCTGTCTGTATTTTATAGGCAGCAGCTTTTTTTATGTGATTACTCATAAAATGCAGAAGAATGCTTCACCTTTTCAAGTATGTACTAAACGAAAAAAATATCCCTGTATAACTTTTTAAAAGAGTTCAGCTTGTTTTTTGATATGTAATATTGCATATCAGAGTGTATTGATAAAAGTGTAAGGGGTCACTATAATGAGGGCATAAAGATAAATCACATTTTCGTAGCAATAAAAAGGAGGAAATAATATGGAAATCGCAATGGCAGTTTTAAAATTTGTAGGTGGCGTAATCCCGTTAATTCAAGAACTTTTAAAAGCATTTATGTAAATTTATTAGTTAGCAATCATTATCATATTTTACTAAAAAAAGAACGGGGTGATTTTTCTGAATATTAAGAAAAACACTAAAAGAAGAAAGTTCCTTACATGTTTATTAGTTAGTCTATGCACTATTAATTATTCATCTATTTCCTTCGCAGAAACACAAGCAAGTAATGTAACTGATGTAACCAAAAATGCTAGTGGCATTAATACTGGTATAGCAAATCTTAAATATAATAATCAAGAGGTTTTAGCTGTAAATGGTGATAAAGTAGAAAGTTTTGTTCCGAAAGAAAGTATCAATTCAAATGGTAAATTTGTAGTAGTGGAACGTGAAAAAAAATCACTTACAACGTCACCAGTCGATATTTCAATTATTGATTCTGTAGTGAATCGTACGTATCCAGGAGCTGTACAACTTGCAAATAAAGCTTTTGCAGACAATCAACCGAGTTTATTAGTGGCTAAGAGAAAGCCTTTGAATATTAGTATAGACTTACCGGGCATGAGAAAAGAAAATACAATCACTGTCCAAAATCCGACATATGGTAATGTAGCTGGAGCGGTAGATGATTTAGTATCTACTTGGAATGAAAAGTATTCTACAACACATACGTTACCTGTAAGAATGCAGTATACGGAATCTATGGTTTATAGTAAATCACAAATTGCAAGTGCTCTTAATGTTAACGCTAAATATCTTGATAACAGTCTAAATATTGATTTTAATGCAGTTGCAAATGGAGAGAAAAAAGTGATGGTAGCGGCGTATAAGCAAATATTTTATACGGTAAGTGCTGAACTACCTAACAATCCATCTGACCTTTTTGATAATAGTGTTACTTTTGACGAGTTAACTCGAAAAGGCGTAAGTAATTCGGCTCCACCTGTTATGGTTTCAAATGTAGCTTATGGTAGAACGATTTATGTAAAATTAGAAACAACATCTAAGAGCAAAGATGTACAAGCTGCTTTTAAAGCCTTACTTAAGAATAACAGCGTTGAAACGAGTGGACAGTATAAAGATATTTTTGAAGAAAGTACCTTTACTGCTGTAGTATTAGGCGGAGATGCGAAAGAGCATAACAAGGTTGTTACTAAAGATTTCAATGAAATCCGAAATATCATTAAAGATAATGCTGAATTAAGTCTTAAAAATCCAGCATACCCAATTTCATATACAAGTACTTTCTTAAAAGATAATGCAACTGCTGCTGTTCATAACAATACAGATTATATTGAGACGACAACTACAGAATATTCAAGTGCTAAAATGACACTTGATCATTACGGTGCTTACGTTGCTCAATTTGATGTATCTTGGGATGAATTCACATTTGACCAAAAGGGTAACGAAGTATTAACACATAAAACGTGGGATGGTAGCGGAAAAGACAAAACGGCTCATTACTCTACAGTTATCCCTCTTCCACCGAACTCAAAAAATATAAAAATTGTAGCAAGAGAATGTACAGGTCTTGCATGGGAATGGTGGAGAACAATTATTAATGAACAAAATGTTCCATTAACAAATGAAATAAAAGTTTCAATTGGAGGAACAACATTATACCCAACAGCTAGTATTAGTCATTAAGTATAAAAAAAGCGTCCTATAAGTAGGGCGCTTTTTACTTGGTCACAAATTTTATTTTGTATCGGTATGTTTTTAAGTTTTGTAAATCATCAACTATAAGGTGGGAATATTGTGCAGACGAAAAGCTATATGTTTTTCGTCTTTTCGTTCTCTTGCTTAATAAGAAAGATCCTGTAACTCAGTACAGGATCTTTAATCAAACGTTTTTAAAAGCTAAATTGTGGTTTCATATCACCTTTATAAGGTTCATGTTCAACGAATATAGTTATATCGTTACCAGCTTGGTCTTTACCAGTTCTTTTATACGTAAATTTATTTTTATTTAGTTCAGTAAGTTCAAGAGCAGCACCGTATTTGTTATTTCCAATTGAAACATGGGCTCTTATTTTATTTTCGTGTACAACATCGAAGTAGCCATAATCACCGCGGCTTTGACCTGTTTCGCTATTGAAGAACTCATATTTATTAGATTTGTCATCAAATTTTGCTAGACTTATAAAATTCGAATTAAACTGTGTTACATCGTTACCAGTTTCGTCTAATACCTTTGTTCCGTGCCAAAGGGTACCGCCTAAAATTTTATCTCCATCAACGTTTTTAACAATATCTCCTGTAGTCGTGTTCAGCTGCTTGTCCGGATCAGTGAAAGAAAGTTCTTTTTCTTTATATGGAACATGTTCAACGAAAACTTCTACATCTTTACCGTTAGCGTCTTTCCCCATTCGTTTATAAGTAAATACATTTTTATTTAGTTTTGTCATGTCAACGACAGCTTGATACTTCATTGATTCTGAAATTAATATTCTTTTTTTTCCATCATTTGTGATAAAGAAAGTTCCTTTATCGCCACGACTTGCACCTGTTTTAGCATCAAAAAATTCATATCTGCCTGACTTCGCATCATATTTTGCAAGACCGATGAAGTTTGCATTCTCTTTTGTTAAGTCATTCTTATCTTTGTCATACACTCGTGTACCTTGCCAATTTGTCTCGCTAAGAATATTAGCCATTTTTTGCCCTTTAGTTAATTTATTTTCCTTTTTTGTTTCTTTAGCAACTTGTTCTTGCTTTTGTTTCCCATGATTTTCTTCAGCTTTAGTACCAGCACACCCTGTTAATGCTAATGTGAATCCGAGCAGTATGGATGATAGTGTTTTTGTTTTTTTGTTCATGTTTTATCGTCTCCTTATTTTATGATTTTAGGTAGTACGGTTAGCGATTATAGTAGCAGTGCGTCATATACGAACTTAGTTGCTACGTTTCTTATGTTAATACTCGACTATAAACTGCCTCTAAATAAAACATTAAAAAAAGATAAACTAATTCCTAAAATTTTTTCATACTTATAAAAAATCGCTAGTTTGCTGTAGTGCCTACGAGTAATCCAAAAAATACATTGTAAAGAAGAAGGAAAGCCGCTAATAATAATGTAATTGCTAATATAGCTAATCGATTGTAGTACAAAACTTTTGAGAAAAACTGTAGGGGTGGTGTTTTTGTAGGATTCTTTCGTTAGCAATCGGTTGTACATCATCATAAATTTGAACACCTACTGTATCGGGTAAGAAGAAAGTAGCCCCTTCATTGTTCGCAATATGTTGTACGTGAATAACTGTTTTATGTTTTTCACGAAATGCTTTCAAAACTTCTTTCGCTTTTTGTGCGGCTTTTTCAGGTTAATGTAATTCCATATTGCCACCTTCAAAGTAATCATTTTGTATGTCTACTAATAGCAACGCTTCGTTCATCGTTATGCCCTCATACTTAGTGATTCAGCACGTTATTTGTACTGTACCGTTATTATATAAATTGTAGCTATGCGGAAGTAATAACGTTGTGAAACGATTTTGGGGTATATAGTTTCAGTGTGAAAAAAGTGAAAGTTGCTATAAGTACAAATGGATTTTGTGGACTTCACGGCAAAGTTATAGATAGAGTGGCATTGCAGGGTTAAAAACCATAACTTTGCTGGAGGAGCGGGTTATGGTTTTTTTATGAGGAAATACGATTTTAAGTTTTTGCTGAAGGTGTTTTTCTAGGATATGCTGTGAGTGATTGGAGTGAGGTAGTGTCAGATATTGTCGACCGATCGATATATTGGAAAAATCGTTGATATATTGTGAGTTGTGATAGATATATTGGAAAAATCGTTGATATATTGTGAGTTATGATAGATATATTGAAAAAATCGTTGATATATTTGTAAAGGGGTGTTTGAGGTGATTGTGAAAGAAAGAAAAATGCCGATTTATATAAGACAGTTAGAAGCACTGCTTAGAAGGTTACCTGTACATCATCCAAAACGAAATTTAATTGGAGAAAACTTGGCAAAACACATGGCGGGGTATAAAGGGGAGCAAGCAATTGATTATCCACTTAGTTTTATTTCTGAGAAAGAGTATAGTGTTTTACATGATGTTCGCTTATCTAATCATGATCAATACTTTCAAATTGATACTATTATCATTTCCACAAAGTTTCTTCTTTTTCTTGAGATAAAAAATATAGCAGGTACATTAATGTTTGATGCAAAGTTTAATCAACTTATCCGAATAACAGAAGGAAATTCAGAGGGATTTCCAGATCCGGTTTTACAAATAAAAAGGCAAGAAATACAATTAAAGAAATGGTTAAGCTTACATGGATTTTCCTCTAGTCTTCCAATTGAGTCTCTCGTTGTTATTAGCTCGCCTCGTACCATTATAAAATCTTCAGATGACAATCTTCTTCATACAATTATTCATAGTGCAAATTTACCTCATAAAATAAAGTGGTTTGAAAGTAAATATAAGAGAAAAGTTATAGATAATGTAGATAGGCTCATTCATCAAATAATAACGGAGCATTCTCCACTTCAACAAAATATACTTGAGCAATATAAAATAGAAAAAGAGGAGTTGTTAAATGGAGTACAATGTGAGAAATGCTTAGTTATTCCAATGGTTAAAGTGAAGAAGGGCTGGCGTTGTACAAGTTGTAAAGATTTTTCAAAAGTGGCACATGAGGATGCTATACGAGATTATGCATTGCTTATTAGTACGACATGTACGAACGGTAATTTGAAAGAGTTTCTCCATGTTTCGTCGGGTATGGTTGTAAACAGAATTCTCCACACACTAAATCTCCCCTACACTGGCAACAACAAAGGACGAATATATGATTTAACTTCTTTCCAATCGTAATTTTGCTATAATAAATAAGTACTTATACGAAGGGGAGTCTAAAG
>NZ_JBNLYE010000080.1:0-16675 GCF_050172095.1 Bacillus sp. GMs2/2 | reverse complement strand
TAAGGGAGTGTTCATAATGATTTGGATTTCACTAATCGTATTAGCTTATTTCATCATTCTCGTCCCAATACAGTACAACTACATTAAAATGCTCAAAGAAAAACAGAAAAAAATGAATGTCTCACAAAACGAACTATATGACAATATGTCTTATGAAGAATCCCAAGTACATTACCATTATCAAAGTAACGTATTTACAATACCTGCTTCGCTTGTCGCAAGTATTATTTATAAAGTGAAACATGCAGCATAATATGTACGCTGTAAAATTATTGTTTGAGTCTGTTCATTGTAGTGAGCCTAATTCTACGAAAATTGATGGGCATTATGAAGAGAATCACAATACACTTTTTGAAGAAAGCATTATTCTTGTTAAAGCAAACAGTTTAGAGGATGCTCACGAACTTGGTAAAAAAATTGCTATGCAATCTGAAGATACGTACGATAATATGTACGGTGAGCAAATAACGTGGAAGTTCCGAAAAGTGTTGCATGTGTTTGAATTAGACGATACACCATTTGAAACCGGAAAAGAACTGTACGCAAGATTTTTACACGTTAAGAAAGACGAAATGGTAAATGCAGTCGTACAAAAATACTATCCTGAATACGAATAAAAGCTCACAGCAATCGCTGTGAGCTTTTTTATACTTACTTCGTTGAATCTCTAAATTGGATACGGTGAGGTAAGATAACAGTGTGATCTTCCACTTTTTCTTTGTTCATATACTTTGTTAATAAACGCATTGCTACTGCGCCGATATCATACATCGGTTGAACAACTGTTGAAAGCTGCGGACGAACCATTAATGCAAGACGTGTATTATCGAAACCAAGTACTTCTACGTCAGTTGGTACGTTTAATCCAGCGTCTTGTGCTGCATGGATTACACCTAGTGCCATTTCATCAGAAGACACGAAGATTGCTGTTGGCTTTTCATCATTGCTCCAAAGCTTTTCGAATGCTTCAATACCTGAGTCATATGTGTAATCTCCATCGATTACAAGATTTTCATCATATGAAATACCTGCTTCTTCTAAAGCTTTTTTATAACCTTGTAACTTCTTCGCGCTTCCCGCTTTATCAATGAAAGGACCAGAGACGAAACCGATACGTTTATGTCCTTGCTCGATAAAGTGCTTCATTGCATCATAAGCTGCTTGTGTATAATCAATATTTACTGATGGCGTTTCATTTTGCTCATCAAATGACGCTGCTAATACAATTGGTACTGGAGATTTTTTAAATTCTTCAATGTGAATGTCTGTAATATCTTCACCCATGAAAACAATTCCGTCCACTTGTTTTCCAAGCATCGTATTTAATAAATGGAACTCTTTCTCTTTGTTTTGGTCAGAGTTACTTAAAATGATGTTATATTTGTACATTGTTGCGATATCTTCAATTCCACGTGCAAGTTCTGCATAAAACGTATTTGAGATATCAGGAATAATAACACCTACTGTAGTTGTCTTCTTACTTGCTAGTCCACGTGCTACCGCATTTGGGCGGTACCCTAAACGATCAATTGCTTCTAATACTTTCTTTCTTGTTGTAGGCTTTACATTTGGGTTACCGTTCACAACGCGTGATACGGTAGCCATTGAAACGTTTGCTTCGCGCGCTACATCATAGATTGTTACGTTCATCTCATCGCACACTCCTTCTATTTTTGTTATCTATTTTTATGTATCGGTTACTTGAATGAAAAAAAGACATCAACTCTATTTGCAGATGCCACCAATCGTCCCGAGTTCTTCCTTTTACTAATGATACGATAAAAACGCAGGCTCATACAATATTTTCCCGCAAAAGTTTCGAAAAAATTCGCTTCTTTTCTCGTATTTTCGTATTTTTTATGAAAAAAGGGCATTTTTTGTAAAAAAATAGATGTTTCCTAAGTAGAAATCTTATTTTAAGCAGTACGATAGTAAATGAAATTTATATCGGCGATTTTTCGAATATATCGACTATAACTCGAAATATATCAGCGATTTTCCAAATATATCGACCGCAACTCTAATTATATCAGCGATTTTTTAAATATATCAACTTACCAACAAAAATCGACAATGACAGTCGCTATACAATAAGAGAAAGCTGTTCCAAAATCCCTTTTTGGAACAGCTCATTAAAAGTTTTTATAATTTACTTCCAAATGATTTTAATTCATTCATAAAATCATTGAACTGCGGTATATTCATTTGCTGCGCCGCATCTGATAAAGCTACAGCTGGATCTGGATGTACTTCAGCCATAATTGCATCTGCACCAATTGCCATCGCTGCTTTTGCAGTTGGTAAGAGAAGGTCACGTCGCCCTGTAGAATGCGTTACATCGACAACGACAGGTAAATGTGTTTCTTTCTTTAAAATCGGCACAGCGGAAATATCAAGCGTATTACGCGTCGCTCTTTCATACGTGCGAATACCTCGTTCACATAAAATAATGTTCCCATTTCCCTTTGCCATAATATATTCTGCCGCATTAATGAATTCTTCAATCGTTGCTGATAGACCACGTTTTAATAATACTGGTTTATTTACAGCACCAGCTGCCCTTAGCAAATCAAAGTTTTGCATATTGCGAGCACCAATTTGAATAACATCAACGTAATCTAATGACATCTCAATATCATTCGGATTTAAAATTTCACTAATAACAGCCAAATCATATTCATCTGCTACCTGGCGCAAAATTTGTAATCCCTCTAATCCAAGACCTTGAAAATCATACGGTGAAGTACGTGGTTTGAACGCACCACCACGCATTAATTTCAGACCTTGCTCTTTCATTGCTTCAGCAACTTGACGTACTTGTTCATAACTTTCCACTGCACACGGTCCCATAATAAAATGCTGATTTCCGTCACCAATTTTTTCACCATTAATTTCAACAATCGTATCTTCTGTTTTTTTCTTACGAGAAACAAGTAATGCTTTACGATGATCATCTTCTTGTAATTCTAAACCAGCTTGAAAAATTTGTTTGAAAATATGTTGTAAAGTCGAAGTTTCAAATGGACCATTATTATTCTCTGCAATTAAATCCAGCATATTTCTTTCACGTACAGGATCAAAACGTTTCACACCTTGTACTTCTTTTAAATTACCAACTTCTTGTACGAGACGACCTCTTTCGTTTAGTAACTCTAATATTTGTAAATTAAGTTGATCAATTTCAGAACGTAAACGACCTAATTGTTGTGATGCCATAAGAAAGCCACCTCTTTCAAATTCCTATATGTTACTTTTTTAAGATAACTTATTATAGCTGATACATATACGATTGTCACACGATATACAGCAATGAATTACTATCAAAAAACATTGTATATTTTCATTTAAAATAAAAAAAAGACAGTTTACATACTGTCTTTTTTTACAAGAAGGAAACAAACGGTTTATCACTGTTTTTCTCTTTTATAATAACGGCCTCAATTTTACTCTCGGACTTAATCTGTAATTGTACTTTCGCATCTTTAGGCAATTTGTCTAACATGCCTTGCGCAGCCAATTGGGTAAGAGCCATTAATTCTGTTTTACCGTTATATTTAATAACAATATTCATATTTAATGTATCCATTTGATCTTTCTTATAAGAAACTTTAGCGTTGACTGGAATAAAATCTCCATTAGAAAAACCTTTTATTTCCTTAGCAAAGTTATTTATTTTTGTATTATCTTCTCCATGTGCTTGTGTAAATTCATCAGAAGGATATGAATACGACTTTTCATCAATTGTACTCCAATTTCCAAGGTTCGTATCATTCTTTTGAACAGTAGCACTAGCAATATACGTACCATTTTTTAAAGAACTAGTACTTTCTTGCTTAAAGATAGCAAACGTAATTGGAGATTTGTTATACTTATCATTTTTGTTAATAGCTTCAATAAGTTGTTTAGCAACTTCAGTCCCTTTAGACATAGCCTCTTCATTCGATACACTTGAAGACATAGCTAAGCCAATCATAACACCAGATAAACTTAATTCATTTGAATTCTGTTTTCCGAAATAGTCTTGTTCTATAATATTCGTCAAAACTGGCGCTTCTACTTTCGCAACTAGTTCATCAATTAGTTTCTCTGGAATATACTGGTTTAATTGCAGTACGTGACTCTCTGTATCAAATTGCTGCGTTGCAATATTTATTAAACCATTTTCATACTCTGCTAAATCTAATTTAGAATTTGTTTTTATATTAGCTGTATTAATAACCTTTTGTTCTTTTAAAGGAATAACAGTTCTATAATAATCTTTAGAAACAGCAGTTCTCGGAATCATACTTTTTTCTTTTGTATCTTTTTGTATAACTTCATCCTTCTTACTAATCGTATTACTATTGTTACTACAAGCTCCTAGTAATAAACTTACGACTGCGAAGGATAATGCCATTTTCTTCATTACTTAAAACCTACTTTCAACAATCTAGTTATTTAGTTTGAACTATTAATAGTGTACCACTAAATATATTTCAACAAAAACAAAAAAAAGAAGCAAGCACCTTTAGCTTGCTTCTGTTTACTTTATATTCTCTTCTAAAGCATCTTTTTTAATATTCCAATGAGATGTATTCCATACTACCATCCCATCTTTTATGTATAGCACTTGCGGTGATTCATGTCTAATACTGTATTGTTCTGCAACACGATTTGACACATCTCTCGCATCTTGTACGTATAAGTAATACGCTGGCACTTCTCTTTCTTCACTGCAATACGCTTGAAATTCTGTGTATGCACCGTGACTAATCGGGCATGTCGTACTATGTTTAAAAAGAACATACGGCTCATTCTTTTCTACTAAGACTTCAAGCTCTTCAATTGTTTCAAGTTTTGTCATATTCATCACGATTCACCTCTCATACGAAATCTAGAGCGCTTCTCTTTCTTTTCAGCTTTTTTCTCAATTCTTTCTAATTTACGCTCTTCTTTTTCAACCTTCTTCTCTTGTCTCGACGCACGGTAATGATTGTATACTTCAATCGCCGCACTGCTCCACTGTACAACTTGCGCTACTTTATCAGCGTTATTTTCAATTTCGTCCGTTACAGAGTCTGATACATTACGAAGCTTCGTATTTAAAGATTGGATTGTCGTTCCAATCCCATCTACACCCGCTACCACTTTATTTAATGACTGTGACTTCTGTTGAATATCATCAGCTAACGCATTCGTTTTATGTAATAATTGCTCTGTCTCTACGCTAATTCCTTGCATTTGCTTTTCTAAACCTTCTAACGTGCTTGCAACGTTTTCCAACGTCTTCTGAACCGATAACAACGTTCTGCATACATACACTACTAATACTGCGAAAGCAACCGCGATAATAGCCGCACTTACATATAAAAGAACTTGCATTTCATCACTTCCTTTATCTTTTTCATACTTTCCCCTATTATACAATCATTTTCCGTTTCATTCTAATCCCTATCTCATCATTAGAATTTTCATACTTATTCGTTAACTGTAACATAAATCATTCAACAAATTCCACTAAGTAGGTTACAATAGGAGAGGATACATAATTAGTAGGGAGGCTTTACATATGAAAGATCCACGTATTGAAAAGTTAGCATACAATTTAATTAACTACTCTATCCGCTTACAAAAAGGTGAAAAAGTATTAATTGAAAACTTTGGCTTACAAAAAGAACTTGTAACTGCACTTGTAAAAGAAGCATATGCAGCTGGTGGTTTCCCATTCGTCTCTTTAAAAGATCATCAAGTAGATCGCTCTTTATTAATGGGTGCTACTGAAGAACATTTCGAACAAATCGCTGCATATGAAGCAAGCGTAATGAAAGACATGGACGCTTATATCGGCCTTCGCTCTGGCGATAATATTAATGAACAAGCTGACGTTCCAAGTGAGCGTATGAAAGTTCATGGCCAAACAGTTGGTAAAAAAGTTCATAGAGACATTCGCGTTCCAAAAACACGCTGGGTTGTTCTTCGCTACCCAAATGCTTCTATGGCACAGCTTGCTAAAATGAGTACAGAAGCTTTCGAAGACTTCTACTTTGAAGTATGTAACTTAGACTACGGTAAAATGGATAAGGCGATGGACAGCCTTGTTACATTAATGAATAAAACAGATAAAGTTCGTTTAACTGGTCCTGGAACTGACTTAACATTCTCTATTAAAGACATTCCAGCAATTAAATGCTCAGGTCATTTAAACATTCCAGACGGTGAAGTATACTCTGCACCAGTTCGTGATTCTGTTAACGGTACAGTTTCTTACAACACACCATCTCCTTACAACGGTTATACATTTGAAAATGTACAACTTAAGTTCGAGAACGGTCAAATCGTTGAAGCAACTGCAAACGATTCAGAACGCATTAACAAAATCTTCGATACAGATGAAGGCGCACGCTACGTTGGTGAGTTCGCAATCGGCGTAAACCCATACATCTTACATCCAATGGGAGACATCCTATTCGATGAAAAAATCGATGGCAGCTTCCACTTCACTCCTGGACAAGCTTACGACGATGCATGGAACGGCAACAACTCGAACATCCATTGGGACTTAGTATGCATCCAACGCCCTGAATACGGCGGCGGCGAAATTTACTTCGACGACGTACTAATCCGTAAAGACGGGCGCTTCGTTGTACCTGAATTAGAAGCTTTAAACCCAGAGAACTTAAAATAATGAAAAACGCTCGGAACTTTCGCCGAGCGTTTTTATTTCTTCCCTACCATTTCTATTTTCACATGTGGATTTTCTTTCTCTATAAACGTCAAGAATTCATCCATATTTTGCGGCATCGCAACGATATGCACTTTATATGCATTCGTCGTAATTTCAAGAGACTTTCCGACCTGACGTATAATTCTCACATCTTTTAATACAATATCATCATTTAAAATACCGTACTTTAATACGCCATTTTCTACTTTATGTTTTTTAATAAATACTTCCCAAACGAGTGGTACATTTACAATGAAGCATAAACCCATCCCAATCAACGCTGACATCCAATGCGCTTTATTGGTGAAAAGCATGACAATTGGATATATAAACATAAAAGCTAACGTAAGACAAACGAAAATGACTACTGACTTACTTCTTTGAATTGGAAAGTTCATACCTACACCCCCTAACCCAAATTATACCACTATTTCCATTTTGCTTCATAGAAAAAGGCCATTTCTAAATGACCTTTTACACAATGTACCTATAAAATTTCTTATCTACCTGTAGCACCGGAAAGTTTTTCGGCAACTCGTCTATACTCACACTTTCAAAACCATTCTTTTCATAAAAACGATGTGCCGCTAAAAATTTTACTGTTGTTCCTAAGTAAATATCTTTCAATTTTTTATCCTCAGCCCATGAAATTGCTGTTTGAAGCAACATATGTGATGCGCCCCATTCTTTTCCGCGAAACTCTTTCTTCACGAACATTTTTCTTAACGCTACTTGATGATTCTCAATATCTAATAAAGCTACTGTTCCAACTACTTTACCATCATAAATTGCTATCCAAAAGTTTCCGTAATCCTTTTGATAGAATGTTTCTATTTCAAGTAAATCAGGTTGCTCTTCTTTCGTAATGGGAACATTATACTCTTTTTGCTGAATATGAACGATAAGATCTACTACTTCCTCTTGAAACGTACTTTCATATGGAACAATACGAATCTTCTCGTTCATCGAATCTCTTTCCATTCTGAAGCTAGTAAACTATATACAGCGATATCATGAAAATGATCATATAGCCATTCTTCATCTCGTAAAATACCATCTAACTTAAATCCTAAACGTTCTGGAATTGCGCGGCTCTTCGCATTTCCAACACCGCACCGAATTTCCATTTTATTTAATTTTAAATTCTCAAATGCATAGTGAAGTACAGCCTTTACGCTACGCGTCATAATACCTTTCCCGCCAGCATCTTCTGCAAGATAATACCCAAGACTCGTCGCTTTCTTCCCCCAGCTCACTGGATGAATGCCTACCATCCCAACGAGCTTTCCTTTGTAACGGATACCACTTTCAAAACCGTCTCCCTCTGCAAACTTCTTTAACCACATCGGAAAAATCTCATCATAAGCATCAGCAGATTTCGTCCCATCTACCCAAGGGAGCCATTTTCGTAAATGATTACGGTTTTGATCTAATAATTGATATAGTTCCTCCTTATGATGCTTCTCTAATAACTGTAATTCGATTTCATCGTCTACTCGAAGTGTGAACATGTTTTTTAGTCCCCCTTTTTATTTTTCTTATTATTCTAACATTTATAACTAAAGAAATACACGCTAATATATCGACTTATCGACTAACCTCAAGAATCATATATGCCAACATAGCACATAAAAAAGACGCATAGCCAAGCTATGCGTCTTTCCTATTACTTCTCTGCAACTTGAACTTCTTTTACGTAAGCTGCTTCGAATTTTTGGATGTCTCCTGCGCCCATGAAAATTAGAACGCCGTTTTTATGTTTCTTTAATACATCCGTTGTTGTATCTGTAATTAGTTCTGCACCGTCAATACGCTTTTGCAGATCTTCGATTGTTAATTCACCTTTGTTTTCGCGTGCTGATCCGAAAATATCACATAAGTATACTTGATCAGCTTTGCTTAGGCTTTCTGCGAACTCATCTAAGAACTTTTCTGTACGTGAGAATGTGTGTGGCTGGAATACAGCGACAATTTCACGCTCTGGATGTTTTTGACGAGCTGCTTCAATCGTTGCATTAATTTCTGTCGGATGGTGTGCGTAGTCATCGATAATCACTTGCTCTCCCATCGGCTTTTCATTAAAGCGACGTTTTACGCCTTCAAAAGTTGTTAGCTGATGCTTAACTGCTTCTACATCAACGTTTTCATAATGGCAAAGTGCAATTACTGCTAACGCATTTAATACGCTGTGATTGCCGTATCCTGTAATTTTGAACGTGTCATAGTACGTATTACGAACGAATACATCAAAAATAGTACCATCTGTTCTCTTTTGGATGTTGCGTGCTTGGAAATCATTATCTTCTCCAAATCCATAGAAAATAACAGGTACTTTCGCTTGAATTTTTTGAAGTTCTTCATCATCTCCACATGCAATAATGCCTTTTTTCACTTGCAATGCCATCTCTTGGAATGCACTGAATACATCATTGATGTCTGCAAAATAATCTGGATGATCAAAATCAATATTCGTCATAATTGCATAGTCTGGATTATAAGACAAGAAATGACGACGATACTCACAAGCTTCAAATACAAAATACTTACTATTTTCTACCCCATGCCCTGTTCCATCTCCAATAAGGTAAGATGTTGGGTGTGCACCTTGCATTACATGGGCTAACAAACCTGTTGTTGATGTTTTTCCGTGTGCACCAGTTACAGCAACACTTGTGTATTGGCTCATCAGGTCACCTAAGAAATGATGGTAACGATGGACTGGGATGTTTAATTCTTTTGCTGCTACAATTTCTTCATGCGTATCAGGAAATGCATTTCCTGCAATAATCACTTGTCCTTCTTCTACATTATTCTTATCAAAAGGAAGGATC
Source organism: Bacillus sp. GMs2/2 (assembly GCF_050172095.1). Lineage (NCBI taxonomy): Bacteria > Bacillati > Bacillota > Bacilli > Caryophanales > Bacillaceae > Bacillus > Bacillus sp. GMs2/2. The sequence goes on along the minus strand of NZ_JBNLYE010000080.1, from coordinate 7,141 downwards.
GAGATACTACGCTTTTCCAACGCTGTTTGTGTAAAGAAACGCTTTTCATAATCAGACCCTTGAACAGTATGCTTCATATCATGAAGAATTTGCGCTAATGAACTCATTCCTGTTCCTTTAATTCCTACAAAATGGTAAACTGTCATCTTAAAGAACCTCCAACATTTCGAACTAATACAACGGCCTATCTATAAGACAGTATATGAATCTTTTCTTATTTTGGTAATCATCATACATTTTTGATGTAGTGAAGTTATTCTTCCCTTCACTTATCAGGATAAACTCGTACGTACTTCTTTATATGTCCATAACAAGTCCATTATAGCAAAAAAGAAGCCGCTATACTATGATAACAGAAAAACTGATAGGGTCAATCACCTATCAGTTTTTCTCTCTTTTACATCTCTTCTCTTTTTTCTAATTGAACACGCTCTAAACGTGGGTTTGGACGATATTTACGACCAGCTTTTGCTTCTGGTTTCCCATTTAATTCTACATTATCACCAGTAAAGCCAATATTCATTTTTAATAAACTACTTCCTACCCCGTATATGTCAACAGGTACGTTTTGAGCTTCAAATTCACGAATACGCTTCTCATCAAATCCACCAGTTACAACGATGTCTACATGCTGGAATCCTTCTTCATCAAGTGCTTTACGAAGTGCGAATACAAGCGATGGGTTTACACCACGTGGATCGAATGTTCCAAGTACTTCTGGGTGGCGAATGAAGTATTGATCAATCATCGTGCGGGACGTATCTACACGTACACCTTTTAATGTTGATCCAAATTCACGCGCTACGCGAAGTGCATCTGTAATGACATCATTGTTGTAATCAATTAATACAACTAATTCATCTTCTGGGAATTTCTTATGATATGCTTTTGCCGCTTCTACAACATCACCATTAAACATTTGAATTAATGCGTGAGGCATCGTCCCCATACCACTTTTGCCCCACCATTCATTCATCGCATGCGTCGCTTGTGCGCTCATACCTCCGATGTATGCTGCATAACCGTCACCAGCTTGTTGTGTATAATGATCGTCACGATCTCCCATGAAAATAACTGGTTTTTCTTTATCTACGCTACGCGCAGCTTGGACAACGTTATATACGTTTGTCGCAACCGATGTACGACGAGCTAAAATCCCATCAATGACACCTTCTAAAAATCCGAAATTTTCATAAGGACCATGAATTGTTAACACTGTTTCAAATGGACTAATTTTATCGCCATCTTTTAAAGAGTTAATCTCAAGTTCCTCAGGATTTTTAGCGAATGTTTGTAACAACGCAATCACTTCATCTGTTCCGCAAAGAACTGCATTTTCCTTTTGGAAAAATTGCATCGTTACAACACTTTTCGGGCGAAATTCTTCAATGATTTCTCTAGTCTTTAAAAAGTAAACGGCAGAGAACCAACCTTCTCCAACGCGTTCGTCAAATTTAAATGTTTTATTTGTTAGTCTATTTATTTCACCTTTTAATTTTAATTCAATTTCTTTCATGTCGCTTTACTCCCTACTTTACTATCCAACATTTTCTCTTAGTATACAGCATAACCGTTTACTATACATTTGTTTCCTGCATAGCAGCGAATTCATCCTCAGAAATAAGGACATCTCTTGGCTTCGTTCCTCTTGCTTCAGAAATAATTCCTTGCGATTGCATCTCTTCAATGAGACGTGCTGCGCGATTATAACCGATGCGGAATTTTCGCTGTACAGAAGATGTGGACGCTCCCCCTTGTTCTACAACAAATTGACATGCTTCGAAGAACAATTCGTCTTCCGACTCAGCTTGTTCTGTTTTCGCTAATAAATCCTCTTGCTTAAATAAGTAATTCGGCTTCATTTGCTTTTTCACATGATCAACTGTCTTTTCAATCTCATCATCCGATACATATACACCTTGTACACGAACAGGCTTAGATGTACCGTTCCCTAAGAATAACATATCACCACGGCCAAGTAATTTCTCCGCGCCACCAATATCGATAATCGTACGCGAATCAACTTGAGATGATACAGTAAACGCAATACGCGTTGGAATGTTTGACTTAATTAAACCTGTAATAACATCTACAGATGGACGCTGCGTCGCTACTAATAAATGAATACCACAAGCACGTGCTTTTTGCGCAATACGACAAATCGCTTCCTCAACATCACCAGGTGCTACCATCATTAAGTCGGCTAACTCGTCAATGACAATAACGATATAAGGTAATGTTTCTCCCGGAATTTCTCGCTCACTTACAATCGTATTATAACGAGTTAAATCACGAGCACCTGCGTGCGCAAACAATTCATAACGGCGTTCCATTTCCTCAACTGCCCATTTTAATGCAGCTGTTGCTGCTTTTACATCCGTAATAACAGGTGCTACAAGATGTGGAACAGAATTGTATGGTGCAAGCTCAACCATCTTCGGATCGATTAACATTAACTTCACTTCATGTGGTTTCGCTTTATATAAAATACTCGTTAAAATCGCGTTAATACACACACTTTTACCTGAACCCGTTGCACCCGCAATAAGTCCGTGCGGCATTTTTCGAATATCCGTTACAATTGGATCCCCTGAAATATCAAGCCCCAGCGCAACAGTAAGCGGTGATTCACTCTTTGTGAATACAGGACTTCTTAAAATTTCACGAAGAAATACTGGCTTACTTTCTTTATTTGGAACTTCGATTCCAATCGCACTCTTCCCTGGAATCGGTGCTTCAATACGAATATCTTTCGCAGCTAAGCTTAACTTAATATCATCACTTAAATTTGTAATTTTATTTACTTTCACACCTGGGTCTGGCTGCACCTCAAAACGAGTGACTGCCGGACCTTGCGATACATTAATAACATGTGCTCCAACGTGAAAATTATTAAACGTTGTATCTAATAATTCTTTCTGCTCCTCTAACCATTCTGTATTATCTAACGCTGATTGCTGTGGAATCGACAACAGCGCTAATGGCGGAACAGTGTATGTCGGTGGTGTGTGCAATACATTTCGCATATCGTTCTCTCTTTGATTTACAACATATGCTTTCTCTTGTACTTCCGTACTTGAAATTGGCTTTTGTACTTGCTCTACCACTACTTGCTGTATTGGTTGTTCTTCCACTTGTGGCTCTGCTACTACTTGCTGCACTGGGTGCTCTTCCACTTGTGGTTCTGCTACCTCTTGCTGCACTGGGTGCTCTTCCACTTGTGGTTCTGCTACCACCTGCTGCATTGGTTGTTCTTCCACTTGTGGCTCTGCTACTACTTGCTGCACTGGGTGCTCTTCCACTTGTGGTTTTTCTACTACTTGCTGCACTGGGTGCTTTTCCACTTGTGGTTCTGCTACTACTTGCTGCACTGGGTGCTCTTCCATTTGTGGTTCTGCTACTACTTGCTGCACTAGGTGCTCTTCCACTTGTGGTTCTGCTACCTCTTGTTGCACTGGCTTATTCTCTACTCGTACATTAGCAGAAGGCTGCATTGCATTTGCTCTAGCTGCATGTCTTTCCATTAATCGTGTTCTATCTTGTTTCAACATAACAACATTAAATGGTACATGACGCTTTTTCTCACGTTTTGGTTCTTCTTTTTGTACAACTGGTTGTTCTTCTGCGACTGGTGTTTCCTCGGCAACTGGTTGCTCTTCTACAACTGATTGCTCTTCTACGACCGGTGCTTCTTCTTCAACTCGTTGCTCTTCTACGACCGGTGCTTCTTCTTCAACTCGTTGCTCTTCTGCGACTGGTGTTTCCTCGGCAACTGGTTGTTCTTCTACAACTGATTGCTCTTCTACAACTGATTGCTCTTCTACGACCGGTGCTTCTTCTTCAACTCGTTGCTCTTCTGCGACTGGCGCTTCTTCTTCAACTCGTTGCTCTTCTGCGACTGGTGTTTCTTCTTCAACTTGTTGCTCTTCTACGACCGGTGCTTCCTCGGCAACTGATTGTTCTTCTACAATCGGTGCTTCTTCTTCAACTGGTTGTTCTTCTGCAATTAAAACATCCGCAAAGCTTTGAACATCTTTCTTCGTTTGTTCATCAGCCTCAGCAACATGTATGAATTCGCTCTTTTGTTCAATTGCTTCATCTTCTTGCTGAATTTCCTCAAGTGCTACAAATGTCTCTACTACAGGCGCGTTTATTTCTGCAATTACTTCAGCTTCTTCTAACTCTTCTGCTTCCGCAATTACTTCCACTTCTTCTAACTCTTCCGTTTCTGCAATTACTTCCACTTCTTTTGACTCTTCCGTTTCTGCAATTACTTCCACTTCTTCTGACTCTTCCGTTTCTGCAATTACTTCCACTTCTTCTGACTCTTCCGTTTCTGCAATTACTTCCACTTCTTCTGACTCTTCTGCTTCCGCAATTACTTCCGCTTCTTCTGACTCTTCTGTTTCCGCAATTACTTCCGCTTCTTCTGACTCTTCTACTTCCGCAATTACTTCCACTTCTTCTGACTCTTCCGTTTCTGCAATTACTTCCACTTCTTCTAGCTCTTTTGCTTCCGCAATTACTTCCACTTCTTCAGGTGCCTCTGTTTCCATAACTACTTCTTCAAGCTCTTCCGTTTCTGCAATTACTTCTACTTTTGACACTTCTTCTGGTATTTCCACAATGATTGTTTCTTCAAGTTTTTCTTCTGCTTTGACAATCACTGATTCTTCTGGAGCTTGCTTTTCTACTTCAATAGTAGGTTGTTTTATTTCTGTGTTACGTTTAATTTCTTCTGATAATATTGTATCCTCGTGCTCTACTTTAGAAGCTACTAATTCTTCTTGTAGATTGTTTTCGTTTAACACCACTACATCTTTTTCTAGCTTAGCACTTTCCATCTGCTCAGCTACTGTTTTATGAAGTAATTCATCCGCTGAAACTTCCTGCGGTGTACTCATTTCTTGAATCACTTCTTTTTCTTCTACTAAAGGCACTTGGCGTTCGATTTCATAACCGTTTTTTTCTAGCCATTGATCAACTACTGACTTTTCTTCCTTTTTATTCTCTTCATATTGTTGCTCTCCTTGCTGGTTAGCAGCTCTATGACTAGAAGAAGTTGGTGCTTGTCCTTCTGAGAAATCAGATAATTTATATCCTTTTTTCTCTAACCATGCATCAACGACTGATTTACCCTCTACAGATATTTCAAGGTCTTCTCTTTCCTTTACTTCCTCCTGCTTTTCTTCCTTTTTCTCTACTGAAGGACGATTATATCCATAAATTGGCGAAATCATTTCTGTTGGACGAAATGGTCTACGGTTACTCTCTTGCGAAGGTGCAGATGCCTTTTTAACGACAGACTCGCGCACCGGTTCATATTGCACTTCCGGCTCTTCATATGTAGAAACTACCTTTTCCACATACGGTCGTCTGCTTCTTTCCACCTTTATTCCTCTTTGGGCAGTCGGTTCTTCATATGTTACTCCTTGAACAGGTTGTTCTTCGAAGCGATTTACTTCGCTTTCATCCTCTTCATCGAACCCATTATCCGGTACTAAAGGAAAACGGCATTTACCTGCATTCCTACTTGCCATTTGTGCTTCTCTTGCTTCAGTGTAGTGGTTTACACGAGGAATTTTCGGCTGACTTTCAACTTGCTTTGGTACTTCTTTATTCATCGCTGTTTGTTCTTCCTCTTTGTTAAACAGCTTTTTCATCCAATCTAACATGCTTACCACTCTTTCTACTAAATAGTAACATCCTTTATTGTATCAGCATTCGGCAAAAAGTGCAGGTAAAATTAAGCATGTCATATTTATCCATAATATTCTAATTTACGAGTGTTTTCATATGGAAAAACGCAGCCTTACATGTAAGACTGCGTTTAAGCTTTACTCTTCCGATATTCATCTACACTATCTGTTACACTTTGCAACAAGGAATTTACATACTGCGAGTCAGATAATTTTTTATCTTCTTCAGGATTTGACATAAACCCAAGTTCTAATAGTACACCAGGAACCTTTGCCCAATTAAATCCAGAAAGATCATCCCGAAATTTAATTCCATTTACTTTTACTTGCTGGTTCTCCCTCATTTTATTTACAATCATTTGAGAGATTTGAAGACTTTCCGCATAAATCTCTTTCGTATATGGACTTCCTTCTGCCGGCGTCAATACAGCGAATCCACTTTGGTTTGGATTTTCAGAACCATCTGCATGAAGACGTAAAAATAAATTAGCCTTATGATTATTTGCGAATGTCGCCCTTTCTTTATTACTTATATCAACGTCTTGTGATGTTCTCGTCATTAATACTTGTATCCCTTTTGCTTCAAGCTTTTCTTTTAATAAAAAAGCCATTTCTAATACAAGTACAGCCTCTCTTTTTTTCGTCACAACACCAGTTGTACCATCTGTCACTTTATATTTTTGCGTCGCTGCCCCTGGCCCAATCGGCTCTAAATTTAAATTCGCTTTTTGTTGATGCCCTGGATCAATAACAACGAGAAACTTTCCTTGTTTTTCATTACTCTCTACTTTTTGTTCATTATTTTGCACTGGTTGCTCAGTCGGCTGCACTGGCGTAGTTTCTTCTTTCTTTTCATCAGATGATACTTCCTCTTGCTTATGTTCTACTTGCTCATTCGTTTGAATTGCTTGCGATTCTTCGTTCTTTTCTTGTTCTTGCTGCTTTTCTACCGGTGCGTCTTCTTTGGTATCTTTGTTTTTCTCTTGTATAGAAGATGTAGTTTCTTTTTTCGGCTGCTCTTGTGAACAACCGGCCATATATATTCCAATGAATGCAATCATGCTCATTATTTTTATATACTTCATACTTCTCTCCCATCACTTTGCACCAGATTCAAAGTTTTTCTTATAATTGCCCTATAATCTCATCCATATTTCCAATATAAACTGGCTGCCATTTTTCTGTACCACGTTCTGCAGTATAAACCGGATAAGCGTCATCATCTATATTTACGAAAACTGGATCGCCCATATCCGTTTCATATCCAATTGTAATCCATCCTTCTTGCCACTTTCCGTTTTCTTCACTTATTAATGAATTTTTATGTTTATCGTATCGGTAACCGATTTGTCCTTTTTCTAATTCACTTTCACTAAACACATATATTTCATAAGTACCTAGCTCAATATCTTGCTGTTTTGAAGTTTCAATTCGTTTTAGAA
>NZ_JBNLYE010000079.1:0-16677 GCF_050172095.1 Bacillus sp. GMs2/2 | reverse complement strand
TACCATTATACATATAAACTTAATTACCGCTTTAATATGAATAGGAGGAAACATAATGACATTACAAGAACAGATTATGAAAGCATTACATGTTCAGCCTGTAATTGATCCAAAAATTGAAATTCGTAAACGAGTTGATTTCTTAAAGGATTATGTAAAAAAAACAGGTGCAAAAGGATTTGTACTTGGTATTAGCGGCGGACAAGACTCTACATTAGCAGGACGCTTAGCACAACTTGCAGTTGAAGAAATTCGTAACGAAGGTGGTAATGCAACGTTTATCGCCGTGCGTCTTCCTTATAAAGTACAAAAAGATGAAGATGATGCACAATTAGCATTACAATTCATTCAAGCAGATCAATCTGTTGCATTTGATATTGCTTCAACTGTTGATGCTTTTTCAAATCAATATGAAAACTTATTGGGTGAATCATTAACAGATTTCAATAAAGGTAACGTGAAAGCACGTATCCGTATGGTTACTCAATATGCAATTGGTGGACAAAAAGGGCTACTTGTTATCGGAACAGATCACGCTGCAGAAGCTGTAACAGGGTTCTTTACAAAATTCGGAGATGGTGGTGCAGATTTATTACCATTAACGGGATTAACGAAGCGCCAAGGACGTGCATTATTACAAGAGTTAGGCGCAGACGAGCGACTGTACTTAAAAATGCCAACAGCTGATTTATTAGATGAAAAACCAGGTCAAGCTGATGAAACAGAGTTAGGTATTACTTATGATCAATTAGATGATTATTTAGAAGGTAAAGCAGTTCCAGCTGACGTTGCAGAGAAAATTGAAAAACGTTACACAGTGAGTGAGCATAAAAGACAAGTACCAGCGTCAATGTTTGATGATTGGTGGAAATAAATTAAACATAAAAAAGAAGCTAATCTTCATTTAGCTTCTTTTTTATATGTTAACGATATACCCCTACTCTTTTCTCCAATAAATCTTGCAGGCAATCTTCATGTTGTTTACAAAATAACGGTGGCATGTCGTCTAACGGGAAAAACTTCAAATCCAACGTTTCATCACCATCTACTTTTTTGTCACCTCCAACTATTGAGAATGAAAAGAACATCACAATTGACTGGGCCTTGTCTCCATTTGGATATGATTGAAAATATTTTGTATACACTCCAATAAGCTCATTTATTTCTACATCATACCCGGTTTCTTCTTTTATTTCTCGGATTGCAGTTTCCGCAGCTGATTCTCCTATCTCCATTGCACCACCTGGAAATCCCCAAGCGTTAAAGTCTCCTCTTTTTTGCAGTAATACTTCTCCTTCTTTATTAAATACACAACCACCGGCAAAGTTTAAGAAAACATAATCATGTCCTACTTTTTCACGTAATTCTTTTATATAATTGGCCATTCTCTTTCCCCTTTTCATACCTCTTCTATCGCTATTTCTTATCTTTTTCAAGCAATTCAATGATTCGATCTAGCTTCTGGTTCATATTAATCACGTGGTGTTTCTTTGCAGCACTGCTTTGTAATACTCTTCTAATAAACAAAGTAAATGATATGAAAAACAAAACGATAAGTCCGATTACTAAACAAGTATATATCAATGTAAAAATATTACTTTCGAACAAGTTCATTCAGCATTCACATCCTCTCCTTTTTATTTTATCACATAATTCCCAAAATTTTAAAGTGATCGATAAATATAAAAAGAGCATCTTTTACAGATGCTCTTTCTCATTGCTTAATACGTAAATGTAATTGTCGCTAATGAATAACCCGCCAATGCACTGTAAGGCGCTACTTGATAAGACACACGCTTTGCACCTTTTGGCCAATTTATTTCATTTAATACTTTCTTTATATCTTGCATCGTCCCATCCATGGACTGCTTATATCGTACTTCTACTTTTTCTGGTTTGGTTGCAAACTTTTGCTGCAACTTTTGCTTAAATTCATTATAATTTTCTGCTCCGTATTCTGCAGATAAGTATTGTAAATTTGTTTCTTTTAACATCTGCTCATATACGACAGTTTTTGAGCTACCAGCTTTTATTTTATTTGTTAATTCACCAAAATAACTTGTAGTTGCCGCTGGATATTTGCTACGATCCCATTCATGATCTTTACTTAACTGTTCGTCAGACATATTAAAATATGAGTAAGTTGCACGCCCTGCTTTATCTGGTACTGGATCATCAAATGTAGTATCTAGGTGATACCATTTGTTTTCAATGTTCACTAAATTCCACGCGTGAGCTTGTCCGTTTCCTGTGCCTGTTACAATATGATTTTGAATACCTGCCTCTTTTAACAACTCATACGTCAATAATGTATATCCTTGGCAAACGGCAGAACGATTCGCTAATGCTTCATATGCTGTATACGCTTGATAAGACGTATCATAAGACACATGCTTAACAACGTAATCGTGAATAGCTTTTACTTTCTCATGCTCATCCATCCCTGGTTTTACAATTGATCCAACAATTGATTTCGCCTGAGCTTTTACATATTGAGTTTGTTCTTTTGATTCACGGTATTTTACTTGCAGTGTAAACGTATAGTCCCCTGGCATTCCTTTAATGGAATATCTAGTAGACGCTACATTATATTTTACATACTCATCAGCATCTACAATTTTATTAAACTCACCATACAATTGATCCATAATATTTCTAGCATTTCTATCTTTTGTTTTATATGTGATTGTAATATTTTCTTCTCGATTATCAATCTGTTTTTTTAATTCTTTTCTGAAATCATCTAATAACTTTACATCTGATTGTGCTGTCACTGTAGTCGGATTTGTAGCTGCATAAGATACAGATGACGCTTGTAAGCCCCCCATTACTATAGTTGAACAAAGTGCGGCAGCTGTCACATACTTACTTGTCTTTCCCATCTTGTCACTCCTTATATTCTATAACTATACGAAAAAGTATCGTATAGTTTCAGAGTATACAATACTTTTTCGTATAGGTCATATGAGATTATGCATATTAACTAATTCACATAAAAAGGTTGTTCTTTTAAAAAGAACAACCTTTTTTCATTAGCATGTTTGTAATACGCAGCATGTATTTTCAAAACGTTGATTTTTCAAATCTTCATTACTAATACAGAAATATAGCATCCCTAGTTCTCCCCAAACCATATTACAATTTTTATGATCTGAATCAATTTGGAATAAAAGAGTCATTTGCTGCGGGTCTACTCCCATATATTCTCCCGTCTCATATAACACTTCTTCTTGTACAGAGAATGGCTCACCAAACATTTGATGGTTATCGTAGTTATCCGGAATTAGCTCTTCAAGTAATTGCAAGAAACGATCTGAATCAGCCTCATCTTCAATGAAAAGTTCTGGTAATTTGTATGTCAGTTCAAAAGTAATTGCACACTGGTTATATTTCGCTTGTACTTCATTTCCTCTTCGTAATTGCTCTACAGGAACATCATAATAAAGTACACGCCCACCCTCTGTTAGCTTCACATTTTCTTCAAAATAATTTTCAATGCAAAAGAAATACAGCATCCCCGTCTTAGGAAGATTGTGATCCATACCAACGTTTTGTAAATCACTTAAGTTAAATTGCGCGATAAATTGTAGTGGATTTCCTTTATGCTTTGGATATTCAAATAAAGCTGGTAAATCAGGAACTCCTCCCATTTTCGAACTACCTATCGCAACAGTTTCCTGCTGCTTTGGCACAACTTTTATACAAGGAAATACAGTATTAATAAGTTCCTCTTTCAAGTGTGTTAGTTCATATTTATCAATTAATACTTCAATTTTTTTATTCATAAATTCTCCTTACATTTACATACTTATTTATATCATAGTACAAAGATTATACTTCATTCTTTACAAAATCAACAAGCCTCCAAAAAACGGGCTTATCCTTCGTACGCGAACAAGTTTAAAAAAGCATACTATACATTGTTCCTACAAACACGATAGTTCTTTAGTTCTTCCAGTACATTTTCCCCTCGTTCATTTTTATTTTTAATATAAGGAGGAATTCCACATGGGTTACGGATATAGTTGCGGCGGTTACGGTTACGGCGGTAGCTGTGGTGGTTGTGGTTACGGAGGTTTCGCTTTATTAATCGTTTTATTCATCCTTCTAATCATCATCGGAGCTAGCTGTTGGGGCGGCTTTGTAGGCTGCTAGTAAACTTAAAAACCATTGTAAAAAAGCACGTACAATACGTGCTTTTTTGCCATTTCCAAATCTTTTATTTGAAAGGAAGTATGTTTAATGAAGATTGATGGTGTTTTTGAAGGAGGCGGTGTGCGCGGTATTGCGCATGTTGGGGCAATTTGCGCGTTAGCCGAAAAAGGTTATGAATGGGAACGTGTAGCTGGAACATCAGCTGGTGCAATTATCGCGGCACTTTTAGCTGCAGGATATTCTTGTTCAGAGCTAAAAACCATTATAACTGATATCGATTATAACAAATTTACGAAGAAAACCTTTATTGACAAAATCCCCTTTATCGGAAAAGGACTAAGTGCATGGACTACTCTAGGTATATACTCTAATGTATTTATAGAAGAATGGATTGAAGAATTACTTCGAAAAAAAGGTGTTCATTTATTTACTGATTTACCGGATCTAAACAAACTCAAAATCATCGCTTCTGATATTAGTAATGGTAAAATGGTTGTCTTTCCTGACGACTTACCAAACTATGGATTTTTAAATTATCGCTTCTCTATCGCTAAAGCGGTAAGAATGAGTAGTACAATCCCCTTCTTCTTTGAACCCGTAAAATGGAGAACTCCAAAATGGAAGCAGCCTTGTTATATGGTTGACGGAGGAATTCTAAGTAATTATCCAATTTGGATCTTCGATTCACCTACCGCTCCTCGCTGGCCGACTTTCGGATTTCATTTTGTAAAAGATGAGATTCAAGCTGACCCTGCTCACTATAACGAGCCTATTTCTATGTTCAAAGGACTATTTAAAACAATGATGCAAGCTCATGATTTACGTCATTTAGATAAGGAATCAAAAGCAAGAACGATTACAATTCCAACAGGAACGATTACAAGTACTAATTTTGAACTGACGAAGGAAGAAAAAGACTGGCTTTACAATTCTGGTTATAACTCTGCTAATAAATTTTTACAAGCTTGGAACTTTAGGCAATATATTGATGAGTATAGAAAAGGAAATCAAGACCGAAAGACAAATCGATTTTTTCGTCAACTTGACTCATAATATTATTACTTTGCGTATAAATACGAGAACGTTTAACAACTTAATAGTAAATAAGCCTAGTAAATTCTTATATTACTAGACTTATTTACTTCCTATATAATCTCATACATTGTTTAAGGATACGTTAAGCCTTCGGCTTCTTCTGCAGTTATAACTATGTAACGATTTCCCGTTCTTAATCCTAACAGTTCTGCTTTTTCAATCGCCTCTTGCTTCGTCTCCGCATAAGCAGCTAAATATTTTTCTCCATTGATCATTTGGCAAATTACATATTGTTTCATTACTTTCTCCTCTTACTTTTTCATTAGTTGTGCAAGTTTTTTTATACCTATTTCAATTTCTTCTAACGTTGCGTATGAATACGATAGGCGCAAAAATTGATTTGCACTTCTATCATATAAAGTACCTGGGTTTAATAAAACCTTTTCTTGCAGAGCTTTATCAAATAAACTGCGATATGAAATGGGTACTTTTATATGTACCCATATATAAAACCCGCCTGTTGGTTCATGCCAAGTTGCTATTTCACGAAGATATTTATCTAACATTAGTAACATATAATCTCTTCGTTTTTTCAATTCACTTCTTACAAATCGCAAATGCTCATCATATAGACCATTTGTAAACCACTCTGCTGCAATTTGCTGGGATATAGTGCTTGAACCATAATCTGTTTGCATCTTTATGTCTGACAATCTTTGAATTACTGGCTCGGGTCCAACAATCCATCCAATTCTTAAACCTGGACTAATTACTTTGGACATGCTTCCAATATGTAGTACGATTCCATTTTTATCATAGGCTTTTAAAGGTTTCGAACTAGGTGCATCAAACCATAAGTCTTGATACACTGCGTCCTCTATAATAGGTAATCCAATTTCATTACATATTTCCATCACTTCTATTCGTTTCTTCGCATTCATACTAAAGTTCGTTGGATTATGAAAAGACGGGATTGTATATAAAATAGAGGCATTAAATTGCTTCTTATATTTCTTAATATATGATGTATGTAACCCGCTTTCATCCATTGGGATTCCAATTAAACGTACTCCTGCTGATTGAAAAACATTAAGCGAATATAAATAGGATGGTTTCTCTAATAAGATTGATGCCCCTTTCGAAAGAAGCCCCATAGAAATAAGTTGCAGCGCTTGAATTGCTCCTGAAACAATTAATATAGAGTCAGGAGATACATATACGCCATGCTCCTTTAAGTATTCGGAAATCTTTTCCCTTAAATAAAGATTTCCTTTCGGCTCTTCATACCCAAGCGTCACATTTGACTTTAAAAGGTTATTCATAATTTCTTTCATCTTTTTCTCAGGTAAGAGACTCGGCGCGAGCTCACCTGTTCCTAACCGAATTACATGTGGGTAAAATTCAGCTTGATTAATCTCTTGAATAGCTGGGAGATTCGGATAATGAAGTCCTGTTTCTACATAAGACTGCCAATTAGGCGGGGGTGCGTAAGTTGAAACATTCTCATTATTATTTACAACAATTGTTCCTTTCCTGCCATTCCCTTCAATATATCCCTTCGCAACTAGTTCATCGAAAGCCATTACAATTGTGCTTCGATTCACACCAAATGTATGGGCCAAATCTCTTTGTGAAGGTAATTTCGTTCCAACGGTCCATTCTCCATTAACGATCCTTTCTTTTATATACGTTTCTATTTGTTTATACAGCGGCGTCGCTAGAGACATATCCGGTTTCCAAACAAATCTTTCCATCATATCACCTTATATTCTTTTTGGTTGGTAACCTCCCCAACCATATGGATGGATACAAATTTTCATTTCTTCTATACAATATACACTATCATAATGAATTAAAATAGGAGGTAATATGATGAGTGAAGCAATTATTCATGGTATCATTCTTGCATTTGGACTTATCATTCCATTAGGTGTACAAAATGTTTTTGTCTTTAACCAAGGTGCGAGCCAACCAAACATTTGGAGGGCAGCCCCTGTAGTATTAACTGCCTCTATATGTGATACGTTACTCATATTGATTGCAGTGCAAGGTGTCTCCCTTGTACTCCTTACTTTTTCTTGGCTAACTAACTCATTATATATAATTGGATTTTTCTTTCTCCTATACATGGGCTTTGTTATTTGGAGAAGTAGCCCTTCCAACGATGTAACACAAGAAAAAAGTATGCCCTTAAAAAAGCAAATCCTTTTCGCAGCATCAGTTTCGTTATTAAATCCACATGCTATTTTAGACACAATCGGTGTAATTGGAACAAATTCTATTCAATACATAGGAAGTGAAAAGTGGGCTTTCACACTTGCAACTATTATCGTTTCTTGGATTTGGTTTATAAGCTTAGCTTTAGCGGGGAAATTTCTAAAAAGACTAGACTCAACCGGAAAGACAATTTTATTATTAAATAAATTTTCTGGTCTCATCATATGGGGTGTCGCACTTTATATGTTAAAACAAGTTATTTATTCTTAATGAACGAAAGAGAATTGCATGTTACTCAAAACATCATGCAATTCTCTTACAAATTATGAAGTAGGTTCTGGTTTCTGTTTTACCGCCTTTGCATCCTTTGCTGGTTTAATCCAAATGATTGCTATGACAGCACCAATGGCAGCGAAAATACTTGTCAAATAAAACACTTCATGGTCCGCCCCTTTCATGAAAAAAGAATATAAAGGTGGTCCAGCTGCTACACCGATAAATCGCATTGAACTGTAAAATGACGTAACTGTTCCCCTTTGCTCCTTTTCAATTCCTTGTGTAATGAGGGCATCTAAACATGGGAGTGCCATACCAATCCCTATCCCCATAATAACGAGACAAAGAAGTAGTAAATAAATCCCTTTTATAAATAAAGGAATGATGACTGATGCAGCTGCCATTAAAAAACCAATATAGATACACTTCTTCATAACATTTTGATTATCTCCAATTTTTTTACCGGCCATATATGAACTAAGTGACAGTACAAGTAACGGGATAGCAAGCACACACCCTTTCCATATACCATGAATGTCATACTTTGATTCCAGTATAGTCGACAAATAAAAGAGAATTCCGAATAAAATAAGCATAATAATTGCACCTAATGCAAAAATGGCAATTAACCATCTTCCTTTTTCTCGAAACGTAGACAGAATAGATTTTATAAACTCTTTAAGTGGTGGTACTTCTCCTTCTTGTTTCTTTGCCTTTACTAGAACAAGTAATAAAACAATTGATACTACGCATAAAATTGGAATCGCCCAAAATGGTAAGAACCATACAACGGCAGCAAGAGCAGACCCTAAAATAGGGCTCAGCACTTTCCCAAATGTATTGGATGTTTCTATGATTCCTAAACCTGTACTAACTTGTTTTTCGTCTTTGTATAAATCACCAACACACGGTATAACAACTGGCATTGCACCAGCAGCCCCAATACCTTGAATCGCTCTACCAATCAATATCCAATTGTAGGGATTATCAACTTTCCAAGATACCCAACCAGTTATCGCTCCTCCTATAGCTGCAATCAGCAAACTCGGAACCATTACCATCTTTCGTCCCCATCTATCTGATAAATAACCAGCAATCGGTATAAGTAGAATGGCTACGATAGAGTAAATTGTAATAATCATGGATACTTGAAACGATGAAATATGTAATTTCTTTTCAATAGTCGGCAGAATTGGGATGAGCATTGAATTCCCTAATGTCATAACAAGTGGAACTGATGCAAGCGCAATTAAACAACAGTTTTCTTTTTTTAACATGTTGGCTTCGAAACCTTTCATCATATATTTCTTACCATATAATAGCCCCGCTGGAACGTAACTTTTCATTCCACCAGGGCTATTACATCTTTACTACTTCCCATTCACAACAAAAGAAATTGGGGAAATTATAGTATTATTCCTATTCTTTGAATCCAGTTCACAATATATCCATACCAATTAATTGAAAAAAAAGAAAGGAAGAATCCTTCCTTTCTCCTATAACCTTCTACAATTAGCGAGTATATCCGCCACCAAGTTGTTGTTCTGCCATCGCTACAAGGCGTTTTGTAATTTCACCGCCTACAGAACCGTTTGCACGTGAAGAAGTATCAGCGCCAAGTTGTACACCAAACTCTTGTGCAATTTCATATTTCATTTGATCTAAAGCTGCTTGTGCTCCATGTGATGCTAATTGATTAGAATTACGATTTCTAGCCATTACCAATCACCTCCTTATTTATATATAAATTGTGTTAAATTCAAATTAAAATACATGGAAATTTTTGGTTATTTTTTACCATAAAAAAAGAGCCTCTAAAACGAGACTCTCACATCATTTCACATTACGAAGTTACTACTTCTAATTTTCTATTTATTAATACTTTCATTTCTTCTTTTAATATCTCTTTTGCATTATGTCCAAACCATTCTAAGGAAGCAAAAAGATCCGTACCTCTCACTTCCTGAATAATCTCATCATAATTTACAATACCTTCAAATAACGGAACCATACCAATACGACTTCCTGCTGCAGCATATACATTGTTAGGTTCAAACACATGCAAATAATCCGCTGAAGATATATTCTTAAAATGGTAATGTAGTGTCCACGGCTTTAATCGATGGAAACTGTCTATTGGATCTGCGCCAGACTCCCATATATGAAGAAAATCAAGATTTATTTTTAAATTCGGATGATTTACTTCTTCTAATAGTTCTATAGTAGAAGGCAATGTGTCCGTTAGTGTATTGGGATGTGTTTCTAACAGCACATACATATTGTGCTGAGCAAACACATCACAAATCTTACGTATTCGCTTCACATACTCTTTTCTCTCTTGTTCCGAGAAGTCCTTGCTCCCTTTTTGCCCAGCAAACGTGCGAATTTTATTCGTATTAAACCAATTAGCTAGTACTACAAGTTGTTCACTTTTCTCTATCGTTTTTTCAAAATCTGCTGATAATGATATATCTAAGTAATCACTTATCATCGTAATTTCTAAGTTTTTATCCTTTAGAAAAGTCAATTCTCGTTCTGTCGTTTCGCGTTCTTGTATATACAAATTTTGTGCATGAGTCCCCCACAATTCAATTCCTTCAAAACCGTTTTCATATGCAAATTGAACAATATCAGTAAATGAAATTAATTGATGACGAAATGAAATGGTACATAGCGAATATTTCATAGCATTAAACTCCCCTATCTTAAATTCAGTTAGCTTATTAAAAAGTTGCGACAGACTGATTTGTTTTCATACCTTTCCATGATAGAAACTGTCTCTCTAATTCCTTCTTAATTTGCAGTTCAATTGCATTCATTTCATCCAGTTTTTCAATAATCGATACTAGCATACCTTTATTATTCGTCATTGCCATTTTAATTGCACGATACTGTACATTTGTAAATCCTTGTACAATATCCTCTACCCGATCACACCAATAATCAAATTCTTGCTCCGAATATTGCAACGTTTCACGGAAGTATGCAAAGGCATGCTCATAACTATATTTACGAATTGCAAGTACTGGTATTTGTTTTACTGCTGCTACAAGTCCAGAAAGCGCATATCCTTCTTCCTCATTTGCCATTTTTACAATTAAATTTTTCAGTTCCATAGTCAGTTCATTGTCGTTCTTTTTGAATGTTTCTGTGAAATAACTAGCTACTGTTTCTTGCGTTGGCTCTCCAATTCCTTCTATATCAATGAAATACCCTCCACCAAATGGGTTATCTTGAATGGAGTGAAGTACTTTTTCTCTTTCCATATTTCCTTCCCAACGAAAATCAGGATCTAGCATGAACCACTCTTCTTCTTTCTCTGTTTTTGATATCATTAAATAATGTGGAAACGGTTTTTGATGAAATTTATTTTCCCTCTCTGGTAATAGAGACATATCAACCATTACAATGACATAACGATTTCCCGGCTTGTTTTCTACTAATTCTAAAAACGTTTCTACATTGCTATCTTTATCTTTTGCATGATCATACCATTCGTTTACTTTAATACCGTACAATTTTTCAAACCAAAGTAAATAATGATCATGGTTAATGTTTTCAGAGTGATATGAAATAATTCCGCCTTCTGTTATATCAAAATCTCCATCCCATAGTCCAAAATAAAATGGACGAAAATCAATGTCGCTACGCCTTTTTATAATTTCACAAAAACAACTCACTAAACAGTGCACTTTAATTGAAGTCATACTCTCATCCACTTTCCTAAAGGTTAGTTATTCACATTTATTTCCTGTAACTCCTCCATAAAATCAAGCAAAGATCCTACAGTAAGAAATGCCTTTGGATCTACCTCATCCTCTGGAACGCATAGCTTTACATCCATTTCTATGTATACAATAAGCTGTAACATCATTACCGAATCTATATATAAATCTTGATTTAAGCGCATCGTTTCTTCTAAATGCGTTACATTTTTCAGTTCCATTTTTTCAATCATAATTTTTAACACGGCATTCTTTAACGCTTCCCGTCTCATGTTGTAACCTCTCCCATCTCTAGTAACTTTCTACTTACTTTTCCAGTTTTATTTTTAGGAATTTCATTTACACTTTCAATTTCATGGGGAACTTTATAAGAAGGTAAGTGCTGAATACACCATTCTCTTATTTGTACTGGATCAACATGAGAGATCACTTTCGCTTTAACTATTTCGCCCATGACAGGATGTTTCCCTCGATATACAATTGCCTCTTGAACACCTTCCAATCGAAGCATCGTTTCTTCTACCTCTATAGGAAAGACTTTTAATCCCGAAACATTAATTACATCGTCCATACGCCCCATAAAATGAATGCCACGCTCAGATTTATACCCTAAATCTTTCGTGAAGATTTCCTTATCATTCATTTTCACGACGATTTCTTCCGGTGCATTTTCATCTGAACCTATGCTTATACTCGCATGAGGTAGAGGGTTTCCTAAATCTAAATGGCTCTTCATATCATGACATATACTAATACAACCTGCTTCAGAACAACCATATTGCTGCATCATATATGTTGTCATTTTTTTTAGTTTATAAAATAGTGCTTCTGGCAAAGGCGATCCTGATGTCATAATTTTATGAAACTGGAACGTTCCTAATGGAAAACTCCCCATAATGTGTAACATAAGTGGTACTGCATATATAATATGTTTTTCTGTATTGCGAACTATATTTAATGCGAATTTAGGATTTTTGTTCGTAATGATTACAGGCTTGCTCCCCCTCGTAATTGCTGATAACGTACCACATATTAGTCCGTATGAATGTGAAACAGGAGCCATAACGATTGGCACTTCATCTACTTCACAGTTTAAAGCTTCATTATAGGCAGTAATTTCTGTATCAACTTCCGTCCATGCTCTACGAATCAGTTTCGGTTCTCCCGTAGTTCCCGAACTATATTGCAATAAAGAAGGCTCTTCTAGTAAAAAGTTCCCTACTTCTAATTTTGTAAAATCGCCATATTCTCCATATAAAATCCCTACACAATTTGCACGCTTTGCCATTTCAATAGCCGTTTCTTTTGGCGTATCTTCATGTATAAGTAATACTGATGATTTCTTTTCTTTTAAGAAAAACACAAGCGTAATAATATCGAATGGATCTTTCAGACAAAGTGCAAATCTATTTCCTTCTGCTTTTTGAAATTGTTCCATTTCCTCATAAACTTGTAATCTCAATTCAAAATCACTTTTGCTATACTCTTGTTTATTAACGATTAGCATAATTTCCCCCTGTAACAGCTGATTTTTGTTTCATAAGTTGTCTTACTCTATACAATGGATTTGGAACTTCATGAACAAGCGATTCCACATCCATATATAATCGACGTTTCGTTAATTGTTCAGCATAGAATGTAGGTGCATATAATTGAATATTTTCAAATCTACCTTTCAAATGTGGATATATTCTTAAATGATCTTCAATTTCTTCAACAACCATCATCCAAAAATGTTCTTCTTTCAATCCATATTCATCCGCGAGTACGAATGCTAATTCTCCTAAATTAAACAGGAATAGTGCATCTAACACCATCTCTTGCAAACATTCAATGCGATCCATTTCAAAGAAATCATTCATTTTTCCATTCGCATATGTTTTATGCATTTTAGTAAAGTCGGGACATTTGTCAACCGTTTTCAAATATGGACGATAAAACTCAAGCCCTTCATGAAAATCCTTTAACGCAATACGAACAGGCACCCCTTCTTTATGAACTAGAATCATATTTTGTCCATGTGATTCCAGTGCGATGCCATGCTCTACAACAAGATGTATAACTGGTATTATCGCTTTTTGAATAAGTAATTGTAGCCAATCCTTCATTCCATATTTATTCAACCACGCATCAATAATTGGTGTACCATCTTTCTCTTTAGCGTATAAACCATTAAAAGGAATTGCATCTTCTTGTGCATCTAAATACTTATGAATGCTTTCGCGCCAAATACATCCTAATGAACCATATATAGCTTTTTTATTCGTGTCATACGTTACACTGGAAAACTCATTTAACAAGATTAAACGTGCTTCATCCATTAAATAGGCGTCATTACTTACAACATCATTTAACCAATTTGATATTGCTGGTGCACTCACAACAGAGTATGGTTTCAGCGTACGAAGTGTTGAAGTGTTGAGTAAATTCATCGATAATTTAACGTACGGTTTCTTTGGACTCGTAATATTTCTTAATGTTCTCATTGACTGTTGCGCGCAATAATCGTCCTCTGATGTTCCTAAATAAATAATAAATTTCCCCTGTATATGATCCGCATAATTTGAAATGATGAAATTCACCCACTGCCATGGGTGAACAGGTATAAACACGTACTGTTTTGGATTACATCCCTTATTACGAATTCGTTCCATAAATTCTTCTAATTTACGATCGCCAATCTCCTCTTTTAAAAGGTTGTTATACATCACTTCATTCTCATAACCTACAGTCGCATAATTCTTATGCGTTGCAATCCATATGAGTTTTATTGGCTGCATAAATTCATAACCATATTGAAAATTGTCACGATATTGAAATCCAACACGTGCTTTATAACTAGGATGATATGGATGGCCGTCTATTAAATGGCTTTCAAACTCATCGTAAGATTTTTGAGTATATTCTCTCTTATTATTTCTTTCATATTGTGCAATCGTGTCTTTAAATATTGTTTGTTCTAATTCGTGTATAAAAGAATCTAATTTAGCTTGTTCTACACTAGTAACCCGAAAAACTTCTTCTAGAAATTGCGAGACAGATTGTATTTCTTGCTGTTCATCTTGAACTCTTACTATTAATGAGTCTAACGAAATACGTCCAAATGTCATCCGTTCCCTGCCATAGCATTTGTACGTGACACTTTTGCCTTCTTCATCAAGTCCTTGTATTAGAAAAAGAAGTTGTTCTTCTTTTTCTATGCGAACCGGTGTAATAATCCCCTCATAAATTAACGATTCTACTAATTGACGTAGCACTCTTCTTCGTACTGAAATGTAATCTTCTGATTCGAGCGCCTTCAATACTTTCGTATGATACATGTCCACTCTCATAAAACCCTCCACTTTATGACAAAATACCATTATTTGTATTACGTGAAATTTTAACGTTATTTATGAACGAACAGCCACTTCTCTAACGAGTGGATTATGTACTTGCACATAAATAGCTTGCTCCAATGGATTACTTAACTCATCGACATCGAAAAATCTCGTTAGTAAATTTGCTTTACACGCTAACTTATCTTCGTCCAATAATTCTCTTAAAAATGTAGAAGGTTCCCGGTTATATGGAAGAAATGATTCAAGTACAGACCTTAATTCCGAGAGAAGAATTTCCTCCTTAATTAATCCTGCTGTGCCAAAACCATTAATGAGGCCAAACATATGATTGAAAATTAAGTAGTAACGAAATCTCTCATCCACAATATAGTCGTCATATAAATTTCCAGTACGTTCTCCAATACCAGCTAATTCATTATTAAGCATCTCTTTCATTGAATTACAGAAATAAAATCCTTGATTATCACGGAAATAATATTTGACCGGATAACCATCTTTTAGCTGAACAACGCTATTTTGCTGATGAGCTTCTAATGCAACACCATACTGTAAATACATCCATACCATTGGCTTTAAAGAAATATTCATATATCGTCTAAACCACTCTAAGCTTACTTCTTCACAGCTTTTACTTTCTAAATCTGCTAGGCGATGAATAATATTCGATAACCGCGTACGCTCCCCAGGTATAGCGTCTTGAACTAGCCCAGCAATTAATGTTGCGTCGTTTGCATGTTCACTATAAAAAGGATTCTCACGAATAATCACTTCAAATCCAGATTCTTGTGTTCCATAATTTAATGTAATAAAGGCTGGATCACAAATAAAATCAAATCCTGGAAATCTTTCTCGTACTTCACCAATAGCCGTATTTAACATTTCCTTCCCTTCAAGACCACTCTCAAGTTCTTTCAGTTTATTAATACGCATTGAATTCGTTACTTTCACCGGAAATGAAAACTTAAGCATATACTTCGAATTGGGATGATATAGCGTCCTTAGTGATGATGTTGCCATATAATACTTACCTACAGGACCAATATACTCAAGCAATTCTTGAATTATCCAATCTTGTACGTAAGCTTGATGCAAGAGCCATTCTGCCTGAAGCGGATGAATTGGAATTAATGCATATTGATCTTCCTTACAGTACTTCGCTATAAATTCCTTACTAACCATCTCATCATTACTTAATCCTTCTTTTATAACCGTTGTTGTAGAATCTGATAATAATGATTTTTCATTTACTATACTTTTATGTGCCCGAAAATAATGAAGCTGACATTCCCCTTTTAATTCTGGAGAATACATTGCACTTTTCCAATCCAATATCCCCTGTCTACTCTTTGGTGTAGGATGAGTTAAATGCCCAAATAATAAAGACTGCTCCGCTTCTATAAAAGTTGTATGGAAACCGTATAATGCGGATGTATCTTCTATTCTCTCTTTTGTAAATTCCTCAATATTTTGACAACTACGGATAACTCGAAGCATAAGTTCCGCAGGATTCGTTCCTTCTCCGTAGTTGATCGACATCTCTTTTATTAAAAACGTAATAACTGTAACGTAATCTGCTGTAATAACAGAATTACTATCTCCAATTTGATAATAAAATTGTTCTCCAAACAAATGGCGATCTGTTGGTGATTTATATATAACTTCTCCATACAAAGTAACGTTCTGTGCCGATAGCCGACAACATAAATATGTGGGGACTGTATCTCTATTCAACGTATTACTGAAGATACTTTTCATTCTTTCATCCTCTGTAATCCATTCTCCACTCCCTGTTTCTCTTAAATAACAGTTTAAAAAGCTTTGTAATGTTGCATGTTCTGCGATTTGTTTCGCAAGCTGCATGTTGGTCCTCCTCTTTATATTAAAGCTATCGAAATTTTATATAATAAACGATAATTGAATGTCGTTAT
>NZ_JBNLYE010000078.1:0-16683 GCF_050172095.1 Bacillus sp. GMs2/2 | reverse complement strand
ATGTAATATTTTTATTTACGTCGAAAAAAACATGTTGTATTAAATATTTTGAATATAACTAGAAACCTATGAGTCATATAGAATGAAAAACGCTTTCCTATATTTTTTGTTATATTACAGGATATTAACGACTTATTACGAATGGTTTGTAATTGTGTGTTTTCCCCAAATCCGAAAAAATCTGTTGCTATAATGAGGACACGAAAACAAACGCAATGGAGGCTATCATGAAAAAATTAATTGGTATAGCAACAGCAGCAGTTTTTGGTCTTGGGATTTTCACATCATCTGCTAATGCAGAAACTGTTGTAACAACAGACGTACTAAACGTACGCGAAAACCCTACTACGGAATCAAAAGTTGTCGGTAAATTACTAAACGGTAATAAAATAGATGTACAAAATACAGAGAACGGATGGTCAAAAGTTACTTTAAACGGTAAAGACGCATTCGTAAGTGCAGAGTTCACAAAAAGCATCTACTACGTAACAGCTAACGTATTAAACGTACGTGCTGAAGCGAACACAAACTCAGAGGTTCTTGGAAAGTTGAAGAAAGACGATGTAATCGAAACAACGAACCAAGTACAAAATGAGTGGTTACAATTTGAATATAACGGGAAAACAGCTTATGTTCATGTTCCTTTCTTAACAGGTACAGCACCTGTAATTGAGAAACAAGAAACAACTGCTCCTGCTAAAGCTGAAGCACCAGCTAAGGCTCAAGCACCTGTAGCACAAGCAAAACCAGCTGCTAAGCCTGCTGTAAAAGCTGCTGAAACTAACACACCTTCTGGTGGTCGTGAGTTAACAGTTGTAGCTACAGCATATACAGCTCACCCGAGCGAAAACGGTGGCACATATGGCGGCCGTGTATTAACTGCAATGGGTCATGATTTAACTGCGAATCCAAACATGAAAATGATCGCTGTTGACCCGAAAGTAATCCCATTAGGATCTAAAGTATGGGTAGAAGGTTACGGAGAAGCTATCGCTGGAGATACTGGTGGTGCAATTAAAGGTAACCGTATCGATATCTTACTTGGATCAGATAGCGCTGCTCAAAAATGGGGACGCAAAACTGTTAAAGTGAAAATTTTAAAATAACCAATGACTGCTAAATTACAAGCCGGTTCTCTTTATTGAGAGCTGGCTTTTATTTATTTATAATACATATAAGGAGGCTATGCCCATGAATGTACAAGCAAAAGTAGACTGGATTGGTACGCCAAAACCGTACATATATAAAGATGAAGTAACATATAACGCTACGTCTATTGATTTCTCACTCGCTGGCGATGATAACCGCTATAAGTTAATTGTGCTCAAGTCTGAAAACAATACACATTACAAAATTGTGCAATATGGAATAAAACCAGGCTCTCAAAAGCCATTTCCTATCGACATTCCATTTGAACAAAACATGTTACCAATTATAGAGCAGATATTACATGATCCATATGTACAAGCGATACTAAAGGAAACGCACTCATAATTGTAAAAAAATATATCAACGATTTTTCAATTATATCTATAATAACTTACGATATATCAACGGTTCAAAACGAAATATCGATTTAGCTACAAAAAAAGAAGCTGTTCAAATATTGAACAGCTTCTCTCATATTAACGAGTTGGACCAGATACATCTTCTGATTTCAACGTATTATTTGCACTAAGAGAATGATACAGCATCTTTCCATTTCCATTCACAGTTACAATATGTTCGTTATTAAAACTTTTGAACTTCACAGATCCATCACCGTAACGAATATGATACTCTTCATATGTCGTTACTTTATATTTCGTATCACTTTGACGCTCTACATTACGAACTTCCATTGTTAATAAGTCTTCTGTAATTCCTTTTTTGTGTAAATACTGTATATAATCACGGTCTTCCTTATACGATTTCCCACTCTTATCATAATTCTTTTCAATTAAACTAAAATCATTTAATGAAATTGCACGTACGTTATCATAAATATGATTTCTTACAAATTCACCCACTGCTGAACTTGATGTTTCTTTCGGGAATTTTAAATAATACGTGCTTTGGTCTCCAATTTTAACACTTTCAGATTTCATCACACCAAAATCAGTAGTTTTCTCTAAATGTACTTCTACTGTTTCATCTGTGGATACAGGACCAAGCTTATAACTTCCATAATTTAATTTTCCACGTTTTTTCCCATTCACAAATACAGTTGCATCACTTTCATCAGAAGAAATGCTTACATACTTGCCTTCAAGCGATAAATCCACTTTCACCTTCTCGCTCTGTTCATCCGCTAGATCTACTTCTTTCTCTGTTTCTAATTCAGTCAGTTCTGTCTTCGCCGTTGCCTTTACAACATATGTACCTGGGAAGTATGGCCCCAACTCTTTCGAAGTTTTATCACTAGAAAGCTCTGTTTCTTTTTTGTCATTCACATATATCTCTGCATTTTTTGCAGTTGTACTAATGCTCATATAATAAGATTTCATGCTAAACTTATACTTTGGATATAAGAACCACTCTTTTCCCTCTTCTACTATTTCCCCGTCTTTAAATGCAGGTTTATCTTTTGTTAACTTTTGATCTACTGTCTCTTTCTGTAAATAAGACAGTAATTGTTTGTTGTAAGAAGGATTCTCTTTTAAATAACGCATGTACGCTTTAATATCCTCTGTCTTAATCTTTAAGCTTGAATCATTCGCTTTTACAAACTCATCAATTGCATTAATATCTTTCTTTTGGAATGCTTCAATCATTACATTTACTTGCTTTTCTTTTGAAAACTTATATGCTCCAAATTTATATGCCCCAAATAATAATGCAGCAATAACAACAAAACCAATGATCAAAAATAAATTTTTCTTACTTTTCACTGGTTTTGTCTCGCTTTGTAATTCTGTATATGAAGCAGCAGTGTTATCAACGATTACTTCTACTTTACTCCCACACTCCGGACAAAAGTTCAAATGGTCTGCAACGTTCTTTTTACATGTTCCACAAAACTTCAACGTGCTCTCCTCCTATTTTTTAGCTAATTTCATTCCAGCAAATGCCGCTACATATGTCACAATCAAGCTAAACAAAGTTAAATATATAAATGAATTTTGCATAGATAATACCGTTCCACTTGTTCCAAATAAACCTGTTACCGTTCCTGAAACATTAATTTGGAACTTAGAAATCATATTCATTACAATCATCATAATTGTGTAAGAACCACTACATACCGCTAATGTAATATATATATTGGCAGTCGGTAATTTAGCTAACTTTCTTCCCGCTCTAAACATAAAGAACAATGGAATAATAAGCAGTAATAAACCATAATGGAATACGTTATTCACTTTATCAAATTCTGCAAGGCTTTCCTCATTTGCTCCTTTTGAAATCAATATCTCTCTAAGCTCTACGCCATTTACAGAGACGCCTGATATAAATGAAAACGATAGTGTGCTCTCATATGTATTTGATTTCTTACCAATTCTAGTAAATTCTTTACTAAGTGCTGGACTTGATACTTCTAACGGCGCAAAATGAGCCATACTCCATAATTGAGGTGTTAACTCTAATGCTAATAATGTACTTTCAGATTTTAAAGTTGTTATTTCTTTTAATGGTTCAATACCGTCTTCCTTACTTACTAACGCCATAATACAAACCGCTACCGCTGTTACTAAAAGTCCTTTTATCATAGCTGAAACACCGTAATACACAGACGCTCCATATGGCATTAACTCTTGAAATGCTACTGCCATATTGTTTTTGCTTGTATGAGCAATAAATCCTAATAAGGTAAATAATGTCCCACATACAAAACCACTCAATAAACTCTTAATCGCTGAATAGCCAACCGTAATCTTACCTGCTTCTGAGAATGGAATTGCAAAAGATTGTGATGCTATAAAACTTATAATGAATAAAAAGACGCCATAAATAATACCAACTGTTGCTGCCATAAAGATTTGATCTTTAATCGTTTTCGCAACATGCTGTTTCCCTAACCAAATTCCTGTACCAGCGAAAATAATAAATGGAATGATTAATAATAATGTAAATGGAGTATGCCAAGATAAAGAAAATATCAATCCACTATCATCGTTAGCTGTAAAACCAAGTAAATGGTAACTTAACATCGTAGAAGTTGCACTCGAATAAAAACTTGGCAACATTTCTAATTCTTTTGCAAATTTGCTAAACATCTCACTTAACATAGAAGCAAATAATAAACTACCAATCCAACCAGCAATTAACATGAGAATACTTGCAACAGCCCCACCAATAAAACCTTTTTGTAAAACGGCTTTATCTGCTTTAAATTCAACTTTAGGAGTACCATCCATTGTAGGCAATTTTACAGATTGTTCTTTTTTCTTCACAACAGATAAAGAATACCCACACTTTTGACAATATAAATTTTTTTGAGCATTTTCACTGCCACAACCTTTGCAGTATTTTGCAGTATCTTTTTCTAATGTTACTGCATCTATAGCTCCTGCAATCTCCATACTACCTTCATTTGGGCAATAATTTACTTCTTCACCATGTTGTTTTCCACATGTGCGACAATACATTTAATTCACTCCCCACTTTGCTTAATTCCACAAACTGGACAGTAAGTAGAGTTTTTATCGATATGCTCATTACATGAAATACAATTTACCGTTTCACCTTCATTTTCTACTGCTAACATCGGGTTAGGTTTTCCACACGAACCACAAAACTTATCATTTATTGATAAAGGTCCACCACATTCACATGTAGCTTTTTCACCTTGTTGTTTTTGCAATTCAACAATGCGCTTTCTTGCTTGATAAATAGCTACATCAAATTCTTGAACTGGAGCAATCATTTCTTTTAAGCTCGCTTCATTTACTCCACTTCCTCTTAATTGAACATACACTTGCTGCCCAACCTCTAATAGAACCTCTGCTTTTTTCTGCATTTGCACTTGCATTCCCTTTTTCAATTGAGCAATTTCTTGTGCAACTTGCAACTTCATTTTCCCTTGTTCTATTCCTTCTTGTAACTTATTCATCCCACTACCTAACTTCGTCTGTAAATCTGACAAATTATTTCTCCTCCTATACGTATATATTAATATATGAAATTAACATTTTATATATTACCATGATTTTCAAGTTATGTAATCCAAATTTCATTTTTTCTGTTTTGAGCATTTTTTGTTTATAATGGTAAAGGAAAGAAATATGTGTACGGAGGAATATTATGCTGCAACACTCAATTACGAAAGATGAAATTATGATGATTGCGAATGAGTTCGTTCAAGGACTAGATCCACAGCAAACAGCTGATCAGGAACATGTCGCTACAGCTCGGCACCTATATCGTAGTGGTGTTGTCTACAACGTTGACTTTGATGGTTATACACTATCAGGAACTGTAGATGCGGAAGGCAACGTATATAGCGTTCATATTCCGATTCGTAATGTCGCTGAAAGTTATTGTGATTGCTTCGCACCAACACAATGTGAGCATATGCTCGCTGTATTACTATCTGCAGCGTCTAGTTTCGGGCAAGTAGGAGATGTATTAACTTTATTTAAAAATAATACGAGACCTTCCCTTCCTCCTATTCGAACTGCAAGACAAGTATTGCAATCATCAGCTTTTGAAGAAACGGATTATAAAAGTTGGGAATCATATTTTGAAAAAGAATATGAATCATTTAAAAAAGAACAAGCTCGCCTTACTTATAAACAAATGTATTTTCTTATGAGTATCTTTACAGATTTCTATACGAAGCTTGAGCGGAAAGCTCCGCGCGTCATCGCCATACATGAATTATTCAGGTTACATGCAGCAATTTACTGCTTTCAAAAATTATTAGAAGAAATTCAGGCATTCGAAGCAAACAAAACGTATTCTTATCACCAACCTGTTAATGTCATTCGCCTATTTGTAGACAAAGTGGAATCCATCGTTCGGGACTTACAATCAGAAGCGATTCCTTCAGAGTCTGAAATAATTTTGCAAGAAACAGCTCGTCTCGTTCATGAAGTATTCTTCTCTACCGACGCTTATACGCAAGAGCGATTTTTCATTTATCGTCACATATGGAGTGAACTTTTAAACAATAAAGAGAACATACAAGAGGAAGAAAAACGAATCGATACGAAAATCAATCCACTATCCAAAGCATTAGCGTCTTCTCATCTTCTCTTTTTAAATGATGAAGATTTACTAGCGATGGACTTACTAAAGAAACAACCTGCTTCTGTTGTGAGTCTATACTTCTATTGGTTAGAAGAACTATTAAGTGCCATGCAATGGGATCGTGCAAAAAACTGGCTTTCCTTTACGTATAAACAAGTAAAGAAAACGATCCAAGATCACGAAAATACGATTTTTATAAAAGATATCGTTCGGCTATTTGTAATCATGTATGAAACATACGCAACACATACAAATGAACAAGCTGGTTTTGAAATGATTTTACAAGAACTATTACCGTATAGTTTCACAAACTACGAACAGTACGTACTCGCGAAAAAACAGTATCGCACATGGGCAGAGCTTCATCTCTTATATGGATTTGAGGCAATCGAACTGTTGAAAGAGCCACTGAAAGATATTGAAAAAGAAGCGCCAGAAGTGGCACTTCCTCTTTACCATCTTGCTGCTGTAGAGGCGATTGAAGAACGAAATCGTAAATCATATAAACGTGCAGTTCGTTACTTAAAGAAATTACGTACATTATATAAACGATTAAAACGCACCGATGAATGGGATGCTTTCATTATTCACATCGCCAATCTCCATTCACGTCTGCGTGCACTACAAGAGGAATTACGGAAAGGAAAATTAATCGATGATCAATCAAACTGAAGTAACAATTAGGCTCCAGCATGTTAGTCAAGGTTGGTTCCTTTGGGGAGAAGATGACAGCGGTACTCCATTATCCGTAACAAGTTGGAAACGAAATGCATTCACATGGCACTCCACTTCTTTCTACGGTACGTTTCTAAAAGAAGCAACCTTCGAAGGAAAACAAGGTGTGCTGCTAACAAATGCACAAGCCTTTGAATACATTGCAAACAAACCGATGAATTCCTTTGCACATATTCAAATAAACGGCACGATTACAGCACTTACGAAAGATGCAAATGAACTATGGGATGCCTTTACGAGTGGTAGTTTCGTACCAGATATGAATCATTGGCCTAAACAACCATCTTGGAAAGTTCAAAATACACCAATTGAAGATGACACATTAGCATCGCTTTTCTCAGCAGCAGTAAATGAAAGCATATTACAAGACAACCGCTCAAATGACGGCTGGGAAGATGCTAAAAGACTATATGAACATTATGACTTTACGAAAAGACAACTGGAAACAGCACTACATGAAGAAGATTGGCTTCGGAAAATTGGTTATATTGAAGATGATCTTCCGTTTACAATCGGACTAAGACTACAAGAACCACAAGAAGAATTTGAAATGTGGAAGCTTGAAACAATTGTGACACCAAAGCGCGGGGCGCATCGCATATATGTATATGAAAACATCGATTCCTTACCGAAAAGATGGCACGATTACGAAGAACGGATTACAGAAACACAAGAAGGTTTTAGTAAACTCATACCGTGGTTAAAAGAAGGAGATACGTTCCGAAATGAGCTCTTTGAAACAGAAGCGTGGAACTTCTTAACAGAAGCAAGCGACGAGTTACTTGCAGCCGGCATTACAATTTTACTACCATCATGGTGGCAAAATTTAAAAGCAACAAAACCGAAATTACGTGTCCAGCTGAAGCAAAATACAGCACAAACACAATCGTTCTTCGGTATGAATACGCTCGTTAATTTTGATTGGCGCATTTCGACGAACGGCATTGATTTATCAGAAAGCGAATTTTTTGAACTCGTTGAACAAAATAAACGTCTATTTAATATAAATGGTCAATGGATGCGACTAGATCCAGCCTTTATCGAAGAAGTAAGGAAACTCATGAACCGTGCCGATAAATACGGACTAGAGATGAAAGATGTCCTGCAGCAACATTTATCTAATACGGCTGAAACAGAAATTGTAGAAGATGATAGTCCGTTTACTGATATTGAAATCGAACTAGATGGATATTATGAAGAACTATTCCAAAAGCTGCTTCATATTGGAGATATTCCAAAAGTAGATGTCCCTACTTCACTAAACGCAACACTTCGTCCGTATCAACAACACGGCATTGAATGGTTATTATATTTACGAAAGCTTGGATTTGGAGCATTGCTAGCTGACGATATGGGACTCGGGAAAAGTATTCAAACAATCTCTTACTTACTATATATAAAAGAAAACAATCTCAAAACAGGCCCTGCATTAATCGTAGCGCCGACATCTGTTCTTGGAAATTGGCAAAAAGAATTTGAGCGTTTCGCACCGAATTTACGTGTTCAATTACATTATGGAAGTAATAGAGATAAGGGCAATTCTTTTGAAGATTTCCTTCAATCGGCAGATGTTGTATTAACATCTTATGCATTGGCTCAACTCGATGAGGAAGAACTAACTTCATTATGCTGGGATGCTGTTATTTTGGATGAAGCACAAAATATTAAGAACCCACATACGAAACAGTCGAAAGCAGTACGAAACTTGCAAGCAAATCACAAAATCGCTTTAACTGGTACACCGATGGAAAATCGCCTCGCTGAACTTTGGTCCATTTTCGACTTTATTAATCATGGATATCTAGGAAGCTTAGGGCAATTCCAACGCCGCTTCGTCACACCAATTGAAAAGGATCGTGATGAAGGAAAAATCCAGCAAGTTCAACGGTTTATCTCACCATTTTTACTGCGCCGAACGAAGAAAGATCAAACAGTCGCATTAAATTTACCAGATAAACAAGAACAAAAAGCTTACTGTCCTCTTACTGGTGAACAAGCTTCCTTATATGAACAACTTGTTCAAGATACACTGCAAAATGTCGAAGGATTAAGTGGAATTGAAAGACGCGGCTTTATATTACTTATGCTGAACAAGCTAAAACAAATTTGTAATCATCCAGCTCTTTATTTAAAAGAAGAAGAGCCACAAAATGTCGTTGAACGCTCTATGAAAACAAAAACGTTAATGGAGCTCATCGAAAATATAAAAGATCAAAATGAAAGTTGCCTCATCTTCACTCAATACATCGGCATGGGGAACATGCTAAAACGTGTGCTAGAAGAAAAATTCGGCCAGCGTGTCCTCTTCTTAAACGGTAGTGTACCGAAAAAAGATCGCGACAAGATGATTGAGGAGTTCCAAAACGGAACGTATGACATTTTCATCTTATCCTTAAAAGCTGGCGGAACAGGATTAAACTTAACCGCTGCCAACCATGTCATTCACTACGATCGTTGGTGGAATCCAGCTGTGGAAAATCAAGCAACAGACCGCGCATATCGCATTGGTCAAAAACGATTTGTTCATGTTCACAAACTCATTACAACAGGAACATTAGAAGAAAAAATTGATGAAATGCTAGAAAGAAAACAATCTCTAAACAATGCAGTCATCACAAGCGATAGTTGGATGACTGAACTATCAACAGACGAACTAAAAGAATTACTCGGTGTATAAAGTGAAACTTGAATCAGTGGGGGTTTTGTTCATCTCCAACTGATTATCAGCCCTCACCAATCGGGCTTTTACAGGCAGCCCGCCCCCCACCTAACTTTTTTTAATTTCACTGAATTTTGAGGTGGGGATCTTACTGCCCGTTAATGCGGGATAAAGTGAAACTTTAATTAGGCCAATCACGTAGAGTTTTACTACCCGCAAAAAAAAGCGCTAATCTCGAAATGAGATTAGCGCTTTTTTCTATTCCAAAACCAATTACTTATTATAATCCCCGTTAACCCGCCGCACGTATCAAGCAATGAATCTTGCCACATTGGTGTACGGTCTCCCGTATACCATTGGTGGATTTCATCAAATGTTGCATAACCCGCAACGAAAAGAAGGGCATATATAAAACATCTTTTCCTCGAATAACCTGATCGATGAAAAGCGTAATAAATTAATGAACCTAGCATAAAGAACACCATAAAATGAGCACCTTTACGAAGGAAAAACTCAATAAATCCGCCTACACCTTTATTCGCAATACTAACAGGGGTTCCTCCACCATAATCGATAGATACCCATGAAAAATGCTCTTTCACAAATTCAACATTTACATATTGTTCAATATCTGAACGCATATCCTGCTTTTTATATGGTTGTGCCGAAGAATAGAAAATCAGCCCCATCCATAGTAATACAGGAATCCAAAATAACCATTTACGATTCATTATCCAGAATTCTCCTCTCTTAATCTTTTAAGGGTACCAAAAAAAAGAAAAAATTTCACGCCAAAACATGACATTTGCATCCTATTTATAAAGTGAAAGGAGGTGATACACATGGCAATTGAAACAATCGTAATGGATTTAACTTTACGTCTTGTCTTAAACAACGGATTAGATAAGAACGGCAAAACAGTTTTCAAGAGCAAACAATTTAAACGTGTTAAAACAAATGCGAGCTTAGATCAAGTACACAATGTAGCTCATGCTCTAGCTTCCTTACAAGCATCACCACTTCACGCTGTACAACTTGTAAGCACATCAGATCTTTCTAAACTATAAAGTAAAACTCGGATCAGTGGGGATTTTATTCATCCCCGCTGATTATTAGCCCACAATTTAACCGGCAGACCCGAATCCCGTAAATAGCGGGATAAATACAAAGGAGGGAATAACACATGCAAGTACTAGAGTTGATTTTCGCGAAGGAAGATGGAAAAACAGTCGTTTTTTCTATCGATACGCCCATCACACCAATCGATGCACAAGTCGTAAATCAAGTAATGGATACAATCCTTGCCTCATCTGTATTTTCATCCATTGATGAAAATACAAGAAAAAAGGGAGCTCGCCTTGTAGAAAAAAATGTATCTGAAGTTCCCATTACTCTATAAAATGAAAAAGACGAATCTGCATCATTTTGCAGATTCGTCTTTTTTCTTCGGCATTTCAATCGGAATAAAAATCTTTGAAAAACCGACGCATACATACTTATAATGTTCTTCCCCTATATCAAACTCAGTCGTATATGTTGAGAAGAATATATAATCATTTCGCTTCGTATAATGATCAATTAATAACCCAACTTGTGGCTCAACATACTTTTTGGCTAACTTTTTACCGGCCGATGCCAAGTCGCCAAGAAGACCCTCTTCATTCTCTTTTTGAACTTCATCTAGCTTCTTACTCACATCATTACGCTTCATAAACTGCTTCGCTGCCCATTCTGTATATTCTCCCTTACTCGGATTACTGTTTGCTAAATATACTAGGAGAACGACAACTAAAGCCATAATAATATACTTTTTCTTCATACTATATCACCGCCTACTCTTTTCTATTTTCATATATATGTACAAGCGATGCAAATTAGAAAGACTATCACCTATTGATTGTAAACGAATAGCCAAAATTTACAATATGAAATAGAATATTAACAGTAAATTTACTTAATTTATATATAATTATATTCGGAATGAAAATTATAAGGGAGGATATAGAATTATGGATAATGAAAACAACATTTTTATTTCTAGTTCTACAATGATGCTTGAACCATGTAAACACCCTTATTACCGTACAAAAATTATCGACAGTAGCGGGAACCATCTTTACTCCTGTCAAACTGCTCTCCAACTTATACAGAAATCTTGTCTAACAAATATTCATTCTACTTATCAAGGGAGACGTAATGCTGTAAAAACAAAATTTAAATTTAAACAAAACGTTCCAATTCCGATCAATCATAGAGAATATATTTGTGCTTTCCCAACAGAATCTCCTGCTTCTCCAAATTGTATTTGGCTTTTCTTCAAACATGTTCATACAATAGAGTTTTTCAAAAAAGCTAAACGAGCTAAAATTCATTTTTCAAACGGAGCTACCGTAACGATACAAATTAGTTCCCATAAGCTAAGTCAGCAATTATGGAAAGCTGGATATGTATTATCCCAAATGAACATGCAAGATTCATCACCTTAATAACAAATAGAATGGAAGGTAGTATTTCCTCACCTTCCATTCTATTTGCTATTTTTATCCTTTTACACTATCGCGCATTTTCTCGAGTGCTTGCCGATACATCCATCTTACTTGATAATATGTCATTTCCGTCTCTAAAGCGATTTCTCCCATCGTCTTCCCTACAAAAAAACGTTCAAAAATAATATACTTCTCCTTCTCGTCTAACACACTCATAAAATCCTTCACTCTTATTTCAACATCTTCAAAATGAAAGATTTCCTCATACTCACCTACACATACACATCTTTCTTGCAAAGTAGATTCTTTCTTCAATCTTTCTAATATATAACCACGCACCGTTACAAGTGCATATGCAGGGAAATACCCCTTCTTTGCATCAAATCTTTCATAAGCATGCCAAAGACCAATTAAACCACATTGATAATACTCTTCATAATCTTGACGAATACCTAATTTCTTTATTTGATTTACAATCATCCCTTCATACAAAACAACTGCCTCTTTAAAAGTGGCTGGCTTCACACAGTACCCGTTTCTAAAAGGTATACCTTTCTAGTATTCCGCGGTACCTTCACAATATAAAAATAAAGAAAAGATTTCACTGTGAGTAATTTCAAATACTACCGACGGAATTTGAAATTACACCAGCTAGTATTTGAAATTTTGTTGGTGGTATTTGAAATAGGGGTAAAAATAAAAAAAGGTGACTCTTGAAAGAGCCACCTTTCTATTTTATTTCTTTATTGGAACATACCTTGTAAAGCGCCCATTCCAAGAGTTAAAACAAAGAAAACAATAGTAATAATTGTTGCCTGCTTTTTAGTTAAACCTGCTGTAATTTGAAGACCTAGCCATGTAACTGCATATCCCCAAATTGTAAACACTTCAAATTTACTTACAATGCCTTTTACAACACCACTACTTGAAGCAAAAATTGGCTCTAGGCCAGTGTACATTTCTTGACCTGATCCACCTAAAATATATGCTAAAATCGTATTTATTAATAAACCTAGTAATGAAATAACACTTGAATATACAGTAATCGCTAATAATTTTTTATAAGAAGTATCATTGCTTATAAATACCATTAACACTTTATACACCACGGCACTAAGTAGAAAGACAAATGCCATACTAATAGCAATTACCCCAAATCCCATACCATATGTCATTGCAGCTGAAACAGTAACACCTAATTCCTTATTAAGCTTAATTGCTTCAGGTGTTAGAGAATATACATAAGCAGCAAATCCCCCAACAAGCCCAGCTATTAAAACAAGTAGCCAAAATGCACCCCAAACTGCATTACTCGTCTTCATTCTCTCAAACTGCTCACTTGGAGAAGTAATCATTCCTAATAATGATGGCTTCTTCGCACCTACATCTTGCGTATTAATATTAGCTTCCATTATAACGCCTCCTTCTATTTATATAACCCGTTCTAACGGGCGGTTCACTTCCTCTCATATAGAGGCTACGAACCGCCCACTAGAACGGTAATGTGTAGTTCTACTACACTATTAATTACTCATAACGCAATGCTTCAATTGGATCTAATTTCGCAGCTTTATTTGCTGGAATTAATCCGAAAATAATACCGAGTGTCATCGAGAACAGTACGCCTCCAACGACAACTTCCCACGAAACGAGCGGTGGCCATTTTGCGAATGTAGAAACGATATATGCTCCGCCATACCCAAGACCAATTCCGATTAAACCACCTAAAAGTGTTAACATAACAGCTTCAATTAAAAACTGTAATAAAATTTTACTACGCGTTGCTCCAAGCGCTTTACGTATCCCAATTTCGCGCGTACGCTCCGTTACAGATACGAGCATGATATTCATAACACCAATACCACCAACGACTAATGAAATACCAGCGATACCACCGATAATCATCGTCATGATGCTAGTTACTTTAGAAACATTTTCTTGGAGTTCTTTTAAATTCACCAGTTCATATTTACCTGGGATTTCACTTGGCTTACGACTATTTAATACATCAACAGCTCGTTTCCCTGCTGCTTCTAAATTGTCTACATTTTTAGCTTGAATTGCGATATTTTGAATATCATCTGTCCCATATAAAACAGGCCATAACGTAAGAGGAATTAACGCTTCTTCCATTTCAAATCCCATAAATTCATTATCTGATGTATACACACCAATAATTTGCATTGGCTGTCCCTTCATCTCAATAATTTGTCCAACTGGGTTTACGTCCTTAAATAACGTTTCCTCTGTTTTTGTGCTAATCATCACAACGTTATTCGCGTGAGAAATATCTGATTCATTTAAGGAGCGGCCCTTTACAACCTTTACTTTATTAACCGCAAAATATTCATTATCAAGTCCAATAACATTCAGCCTTGCTTTTTTATCATTTACATCAAGTGTCTCTGTTGTCGAATTTGTTGTAATAACGTGTGAAACATCTTTCACTTGTTTTACTTCCAAAATATCCTCTTCCGTTAACTTCGGTATTTCAAATCCACCTATAGCAAATTCATCATTAATATCTGCTTTAAATTGAATTGGCATAAGGTTATTACCACCAGAACCTGCGAATTTTGATTTCAACATCGCTTCCCCGCCTTGCCCAATTGCAACGACAGTAATAATCGAACCTACCCCGATAATAATACCCAGCATCGTAAGAGCTGAACGCAGTTTATGAGCTAAAATAGAAGATAAGGCAATTTTTATACTATCTAGTAAACTCATACCGCACACCTTCTATCTTCTGTAACTTTCCCGTCTCGCAGTACAATGCGGCGGGAAGAATACGCTGCCACTTCCTCTTCATGCGTAACCATAACAATCGTCGTACCTTCTGCATTAAGCTTCGTGAAAATATTCATAACTTGCTCACCAGACTTCGTATCAAGTGCACCAGTCGGTTCATCGGCCATAATAAACGTTGGATTATTTGCAATCGCTCTTGCAATCGCTACACGCTGCTTCTGTCCACCTGATAACTCATTTGGTAAATGATGCACGCGATCTGCCAATCCAACTTTACCTAGCGCCTCCAAAGCACGCTTGCGACGCTCTGCTTTCTTCACGCCACCGTATACGAGCGGAAGCTCAACATTTTCCACTGCTGAAAGACGAGGCAGTAAATTAAAATGCTGGAATACAAAGCCAATATATTCATTACGAATTAAAGCAAGCTTTGACTCGTCTGCTGTTAAGATATTCACGTCATTCAGCATATATTCGCCTTCTGTTGGACGATCTAAACAACCGATAATATTCATAAGCGTCGACTTACCAGAGCCAGACGGTCCCATAATCGAAACGAACTCACCGCTCTGAATCGTTAAACTAATACCGTGCAAAATCGGCACTGCCAACTTTCCTTGATAATACGTTTTAGCAATATTATTTAACGTAATCATTTCTCTTTCACTTCCATTCCGTCATACACATCGTCGGAAGGATTTTTAACCACCTTTTGCCCCACTGTTACGCCTTCTACAACCTCTGTCCAGTCCCCATCAGTAGAACCTTTTTTCACATTTTGTTTACGAAGCTTACCTTTATCCTCAACATAAACAAATGCATCATCGCCTTTTGCTACAATACTCTTACTTGGGACAGCAATCATCTTCTTATTCTCTAAGTTTACTTGCAGAGAAACGTGGTAACCTGGAGATAAACCGTCTTGGCTATCAAGACTTGCTTTATATGTATATTGAGACATATTTTGAGTTGCTTCACCCATGCCGCCAGCTTGCGCCATCTCTGCACTTGTTGGGAACTCACTTACCTCTGTAATCTTACCTGTCCACTTCTTCTTATTATTTGCTTTCGCCGTTACAGTGAATGTTTGATCTTTTTGAATTTGTGACTTCTGAAGCTCAGTTAACGTACCTTGAACTTGGAATGGATCTTTAGAAGCTACTTGTAAAAACGCTTTTCCTTGACCACCTAACGCTTGAGATGAGCTTTGTGCCGCATCTTTATCTAACTTTTGAACAACACCAGCGAAATTACTATAAATCGTAAGTTCTTTCTGCTTCTTACTTAACTCTTCTTTCTGCAACTTTCCTTTTTCTTTCTCAAGGTCAATTGTTTTTTGCCCTATCTCTAACTCGTTTACTTGCTCGTCCATCGGATCTGTTACTTCTTTCCCAGCTCCGCTATCTTTCGCCTTCTTAATTTCTTTCTTCAACGAATCAATCTTCTTTTTCCCTTGATCGTAACGCATATCCGCCATCTTCTGATCAAGCTCAGCTTGCTTCATTTGAAGATTAATCTCTTCATTATCATAAGAGAATAACTTCGTACCTTTTTCTACCTCTTGCCCTTCTTTTACCTCAATATCTTTCACTTTCCCTTTGGCCGGATCTGCATAGAAGCTTTCAATATTACCAGGCTTCACCTGACCAGAAATTAACTTCGTATTATTCAGCTTACGCTCTGTCACTTTCTCAAAACTTACAGCATCAGCATTTGTTGATGCACCCTTCTTCTTACCTTGCATAACAAAAATATTAATTGCCGCTACAATAACAATTAGTGCAATAACCCCAATAATAATCCATTTCTTCTTCTTGTTTGGAGTACGAACCGTATTTGGTAACATATTCTCGCTCCCTTTTATAACTTAATAGTTTAATA
>NZ_JBNLYE010000077.1:0-16825 GCF_050172095.1 Bacillus sp. GMs2/2 | reverse complement strand
TAGTCATATTCCTCTCTATTTTTGTTGCAAATTGTTTATTTAGTGCCACTAAGCCTATCTAATCTTTACTTACTTTTAATATGAGATAAAATACCGTCTTTCCAAGATAAGTTTATATGTTTCCTCTATATAACTATGTATAATAAAAACAAAGAGGTGGTCATTTTGAAATTAATCGCATTAGATATGGATGGTACACTACTATCATCTAATCTTGAAATCTCCAAAGAAAACCTACAAGCAATCCAAACTGCACAAGAAGCCGGTCATATTGTAATGATCTGTTCTGGTCGTGCGAAAGAGGATGCTTTAAAGCTATTGGAAGAATATAAATTATCTCTTCCAGTCGGAGCAAGCAATGGGGCTATTGTTTATGTGGATGGAAAAGTAATTAACTCGCGTTGTATACAAAACGATAAAGTGTACAAACTTGCAAAATTACTAGAATCTGAAGGTTTCCCATATAAGCTATATACAAATAAAGGAGTTTATTCTCCATATACATGGCAAGATCAAGTGATGCAAGCATTCGAAGAAAATAAGCATGCGCTTGATGTTACATTAGAGGAACTTGAACGAATTACAGAAAAACAAAAGAAATCGAACCTAATTACTGATTTCAAAAAAATAGAAGATGTTGTAAATAACCAAGAACTAGAAATATCTAAATTCTTCATTTTAACGTTTAATGCAGCGCATCGCGCACAGCTATTAAGTATATTACAAGAAGATGCTGATATTATGGTTACAGCATCGGCTCCTACTAACTTAGAAATTATGGATAAGAATGGACATAAAGGAAACGGGATACAGCAGATGGCAGCTCATTTTAATATCCCAATTGAAGATACAGTTGCTATTGGTGATAATTTTAATGATGTACCAATGTTAGAAGTAGCAGGCTTATCTGTTGCAATGGGCAACGCTGAAGAAGATGTAAAAAAGCTATGTGATGTTGTAACACTAACAAACAATGAACATGGTGTTGCTCACGCAATCGAGCAATTTGTATTGAAACAAACTTCATCTAGTAGATAAAAAAAAAGGACTCTTTCAATCTCTGAAAGAGTCCTTTTTTATACGTGATGACAAGCAACAAAATGCTCTGCACCAACATTACGGAATTCTGGTACTGTTTTTTTACAAACATCCGTTGCAAATGGGCAACGTGTATGAAAACGACAGCCCGAAGGTGGATTTGCTGGACTTGGAATATCCCCTTCTAGTATAATTCGCTCTCGCTTCACTGTTGGATCTGGTATTGGAACAGCTGATAACAATGCTTTCGTATAAGGATGTAGCGGATTGGTAAATAACTCATCACGCGGTGCTGTCTCCACAATCGTACCTAAATACATAATTCCGATTTTCGTACATAAATGTTCTACTACACTTAAATCATGCGAAATGAATAAATAAGATAATCCCTTTTTCTCCTGTAACTCACTAAATAAATTAATAATTTGTGCTTGGATAGATACATCTAGTGCCGCCACAGGTTCATCAGCTACAATGAATTCTGGATTTAATACCATAGCTCTTGCGATTACGATACGCTGACGTTGTCCACCAGAAAACTCATGGGGATACCGGTCAATATGATAAGGAGCTAATCCACATAACTCCAATACTTCAATTACCTTTTCACGAACATTTTCTTTCGTCGCTAATCCGTGGGCCAACATTGGCTCTCCAAGCGCTTCTCCAATTCTCATTCTCGGATTTAATGAACTAAATGGATCTTGGAAAACGAGCTGCATATTAGGGCGATGTTTTCTTAATTCATCCTTGGATAAAGAATGAACATCTTTCCCTTTAAACTTCACTTCTCCCTCCGTTTTTTGAACGAGGCGTAAAATTGTTTTTCCTATTGTTGTTTTCCCGCTCCCTGATTCACCAACGAGACCAAACACTTCACCTTTATTAATAGTAAAACTTACTCCATCAACTGCTTTTACATGCCCAATTGTTCTACTAAATACGCCACCCTTAATTGGAAAATATGCTTTTAGGTTTTTCACCTCTAATAATGGTTCACTCATTGTTCCGCACGCTCCTCATATAACCAGCAAGCTACTTTATGATTTTCATCATTTACATTTAGATTTGGGGCTTCTTTTTCACATATTTCCATACAATGCTCACAACGCCCACTAAAGTAACAAAACTCACCTAAACCAACTAAATTCGGAACTTGCCCTGGAATAGAATATAGTTTATCTATTCGTTTTCCCATTACTGGTTTTGATTTCAATAATCCTTTCGTATAAGGATGTTTTGGATTTTGGAATATCTCTAGTACTGGGGCTTCTTCAATAACTTTCCCGCCATACATAACGACAACATAATCAGCCATTTCCGCTACGACACCTAAGTCATGTGTAATTAATAAAATCGACGTTTTAAATTCTTCTTTCACTTGTCTTAGTAGATCCAATATTTGAGCCTGAATGGTAACATCAAGAGCTGTTGTTGGTTCATCTGCAATTAATAACTTAGGATTACAACTAAGCGCAA
Organism: Bacillus sp. GMs2/2; assembly: GCF_050172095.1. NCBI lineage: Bacteria > Bacillati > Bacillota > Bacilli > Caryophanales > Bacillaceae > Bacillus > Bacillus sp. GMs2/2. The sequence goes on along the minus strand of NZ_JBNLYE010000077.1, from coordinate 14,308 downwards.
CAGCAATCATAATACGTTGTAACATCCCACCGCTCAGTTCATGCGGATAAGAATGGACGATTTCATCAGCGCGGGCTATGCCAACTTTACGAATTAACTCAATTGCCTTCTTATATGCTTCATTTTTACTAAGTAATTCATGCTCTCTTAACGTTTCTACAATTTGCTCCCCTACAGTGAAGACGGGGTTTAGCGATGTCATCGGTTCTTGGAAAATCATTGCAATATCATTGCCTCGTAAACTACGAAGTTCTTTCTCTTTCATTCCTAAAAGACTTTTTCCTTCATATAAAATGTCTCCACCCACTACACTACCAGATTCAGCAATAAGCCCCATAATAGATAAAGCTGTTACACTCTTTCCGCAACCTGATTCTCCTACTACACAAACTGTTTCCCCTTCTCGAACCGCAAAGCTAACATGGTTCACAGCCTTTACTGTCCCCTCGTCAGTTTGAAAATGTGTTTGTAAGTCTTTCAGCTCTACTACCGCTTTACTCATATCTTCTCACCTACCGTCTCATCTTTGGATCTAACGCATCACGAAGTGCATCACCAAGTAAATTAATTGATACAACTGTTATAAAGATTGCAAAACCGGGCGGAATCCATAACCATGGACGCTTTTGGAAATCGATTAATGAGTTAGCTGCGCTAATCATGTTCCCCCATGATGGTGTAGGTGGAACGACTCCAAGACCTAAGTAACTTAGTGCGGATTCTCCCAAAATAGAACCTGCAACACCTAATGTGGATACAACAATTAAAATGGGTAAAACATTAGGTATTAAGTGATATATAATTTTCCGGTAATCTTTTATTCCTAACACATCCGCAGCTTGCATAAATGCTTGCTCCCTAAGTGATAAAATTTGCCCTCTTACAAGGCGTGCAAGCCCTGGCCAACCTACTAGACTTAAAATAATCATAATGACATACAAACGATAATCAGACGGTACTTTCCACTCTGATAAAATCGCACCCATTATAATAAGTAACGGTAATCCTGGCATTGACATTAAAATATCTGCAAGCCGCATAATAATATTGTCCACAATCCCACGATAAAAACCTGCAATCGCTCCTAATAAAGCTCCAAGTATAACCGATAAAACCATTGAAGCTAAACCAATGGTTAATGAAATACGTCCCGCTTGCATAAGCCTTGTTAAAATATCTCTTCCTAATTGATCTGTACCAAGCCAATGAGAAACACTAGGTGGTTTGTTAATGAGCGCAACTTGTATTTTCCCTGATGCATATGGAGAAAAGAACGGACCGATAAAACAAAATAAAAACATAAAAATTAATGCATAAAACCCTACAAGTGCCATCTTATTTTTCTTTATCTTTTTAAAAGCTTGTCGCCATGGTGATGATTCGCTTCTGCTCTTTTTTTCTTTTTTTTCTGTAATTACTGTAACAGTCTCCATTTCTTTCCCCCCTTACTTCAACCGAATTCTTGGATCAACAACTGCATATACGATATCTGCTAAAAAGTTTGAAACGATTGTTAAACAAGAAAGAAACATCGTAAATGCCATCAATACTGTATAGTCACGGAAATTTAATGCTTCTAATTGAATATTACCAATCCCTGGCCAGTTAAAAATTTGTTCAATAATAATTGCCCCAGAAAACAATCCCGGTAATTCAAATGCTAATAACGTAATTGCTGGTAATATTGCATTTTTTAATGCATGCTTATAAATAACCGTCTTCTCCTTCAAACCTTTCGCTCTTGCTGTTCGTATGTAATCTTGTCTTACAACCTCTAACATACTTGTTCTAAAATACCGAGTTAGCGAGCCGACCCCAAGAAGTGTCAAAATAAATACTGGTAAAATCATATGTTTTGCAACTTCTATCACGTAAGCAAATCCTGTTGAATTACTGCCAACATCAATCATTCCACCTATCGGTAATAACTTAAAGTCAACCGCAAACACCTTAATTAAAAACAAGCCGATAAAGAATGAAGGGAATGACATTGCTGCAAAAACACCGATTGTTACAAGTTTATCGAATAAAGAATGTTGTTTCGTCGCCGAGAATACACCGATAATAAGTGCAATTAGCCAAATAAAAAACAATGCAATAATTGCTACACTAAAAGAATTCCAAATAAATTTATTTAATAATGACGTTACAGGCTCTTGATATTGAAGCGAGAAGCCAAAGTCCCCTTGCAATGCATTACCTAACCAATGAAAATAACGCTCAACAATCGGTTTATTCAACCCATATAATTCCCTCAGTTCAGCTGCTCTTTCCGGTGTAATTTTCGGGTTTGAATCAATATAATCCCCAGGAAGAAGTGCGAACAGGACGAAGATAATAATTGATGTACCAAGTAGTGTAGGAATCATTTGTAACAACCTACGAACAATATATGTTTTCACCCTTTTTCTCTCCAATCTTATGCTTAAAATAGAAGAACATTTTTTCAAAGCGGCACATTACTAACCGAATGAAAAAATGTCTTCTACTTATACATTCTTATCGTTATTTTTCAAATGATAATACTGGTAAGTTTGCACTAATACTATTGTACTTTTCGGGATCAATTCCTTTTATATTCCCGTTATAACCAGTAATTGTTCTACGGTAGTTTAATAGAATTACTGGTGGATCATCACTTAATTCTTTATACAATTCTTTATAAATAGGTTTACGCTTTTCGATATCTACAGTTTCAATACCTTTTTGAATTAGCTCATCTACTTTTGCATTCTTATAACCAAGACTAGTTTCATTTGCAGTAGACAAATATTCACCAGCTGTTTCACTCGGGTCACTTGTAATCGGTGTCGAAACAGAAGCTAAATCATAATCTCCTTTGTTTACCTTAGAAAGCATCGTATTAAAGTCCATAAATTCAGGATTAAACTCTACACCTATTTCTTTATAATTCTCTTTCGCAATCGGAATTAATAAATCACTATCTTTAGCCGAACTTGGACCGAAATAAGAAAGTTTTAATTTTTGACCATCTTTTTCACGAATTCCATCCGAACCAACTTTCCACCCTGCTTCATCTAATAATTTTTTCGCTTTTTCTTTATCATATTCGTATTTATTAACTCCTTCTTCCGTATAAGCCCAAGAAGTTGGATGAATTGGTACATTGGCTACTGTACCGTATCCTTTTAACGCTGTATCAACATATTTTTTGCGGTCTAATCCGTAAATAAGTGCTTGGCGAACCTTTTTATCCTTTAAGTAAGGCTTATTATTATTCATATAAATATAACTAAATGACGGCGCTGTTTCGATTTGGATATTTGCGAATTCTAAAGCCTTAGCCTGTTCAAGAACCTCATCACCGGTACCTAAGCCAGTATGGTCAACTTCTCCTGTTTGGAATAACTGAAGCTTCGTATCACCAGAAGTAATTTTATAAATAAAGTTTTGAATTTTTGGTTTACCCGCATAATAATTTTCGTTTGCTACAAAACGAACTTCTTGACCTGGAATATACTTTTCAAATTTATATGGACCCGCAGCTAATGGCTTTCCATATAAATCTTTTAAGTAATCTAAGCTTGTATTTTGCTTATAATCTTTTCCATAATAAGCTTTTGATAGTACTGTACCTCCTAAAACAAATATAGCTTGTGAATTCACTTTTTCAGTTGTAATTTTAATTGTTTGTTGATCAACAACTTGAATACCTTCAATTGAAGTTGCTTTTCCTTCTTTATATTCTTTACCACCTTTAACGGCATATTGAGAGATATCTACTTCACCTTCATATGCCTTATCATGTAAAAGCGTCAATGTGAAAGCTACATCATCCGCCGTTAATGGCGATCCATCACTAAATTTCAAATCTTTACGTAAATGGAATGTATATGTTAACTGATCAGAAGAAACGTCCCACTTCTCAGCTAATTCTGGAATTGGTTTCCCTTGTTTATCGGTTGATACGAGAGATGCAAAAATAACTGAAGTTACGTTTCCATCCCAACCATTTTGTTGAAAGTATGGTAAAAATACGCCGCCTGGCTTACTAATACCAACTACTAACGTATCTTTTCTATTCTTCGCCTTGTCTGGCACTTTCGTTTTATCTGTCGCAGCAATCTTTTCAATTTTCACACTTTTTAAATCCTGCTGTTTAACCGGCTCTGTAGAAGCCGCATCCTCCTGTCCCCCACAAGCAGATAACACAAGCGAACTACTCAGTAATACCGAAAATACACCAGCCCATTTTTTTGTCTTTTTCTTCATTGTTCCCACCCTAACTTTTCTTTTTTTAATAATTAAACCTTATGAACTGCTTGCCTTATGTATGCCTCCCACAGCAACATTTTATAGCCAATCGGAAAAGTCGGTTTTAATCGTAAAAAAATAGATGTTTTTGAGGGGTAACAATCTTATTCCGACTTTTCCGGTAGACTTTATGGTTATTAGCTTATATCTTCAGTTATATTTTGTCAATTCTTTCTAAATAAATATTTCAAGAATTTTTTTAAAATTATTATTCTATCTTTAATTTAGGTAAACTTAATAAAACTCCGTTATAGTCACCTTCTTATAATCCTTGAATTCGTGCATGATGTGTAGACACCATTTTGCCATTATTCAAGAAGATTACAGGCGGGGCTTCGCTTAACTCTTGATATAATTTTTTATAAATTTCCTTTCGCTTTTCAATATCCAACGTTTCTAATGCTTGCTTAGCTAATTCATCTACTTTCTGATTATAATATCCATCATAATTTCGTTTACTTGTTGAAATAAACTCTTCAATCGCTCTCTTTTATTTCTTATAAAAAAATTAAAAATTCACTTCTATTCCTTCAGCATGAAACATAGAATACTAATAACCAATTACCAAAAAGGGGGCGAAAATATGGACAACCTATTCCAATACGTCCTGCACTACGTATTATTAACACTTATGATAGTCGGAGCGCTATTACTATTCCCGTTCTTCCCAAAGTTCGTCCTCTTTTTAGCTTTTTTTATCATGCTCGGGATCGCTATTATAATTTCAACGAGAGAAGATGCCACGCAAAAAGAGAGCAGAGTTCAGCGCGTAAAGCTGTAACTTTGCTCTCTTTTTGTTTTCATTCACTAGTCTCTGTTACACATATTTATCCCGCTATTTGCCGTGCAGTAAGACCCCCACCTCAAAATTCAGCGAAAGCAAAATAAGTTAGGTCAGGGTCGGGGTGCCCGTAAAAGCCCTCACTTTATCTCTCGGGAAATAATTAGCCTTTGTTTTTGTAATTACTCCTATCGAAAAACCACTAATGACATTTATTTTTCACCTTATCATTTTCATATGTTTCACAAACTATGCAAATTGAGGAAAATGGATTTATCTAATTTACTGTTTCACGTGAAACACATCGCTTCATTTAACCTTTAAAGCAAAATATCATTATGAAAAAAGCCACTTCCTCCAGCAAAACTGAAAGGAAGTGGCTTTCTACTCATTACTCCACCATATTCTCTAATTCATTATATAAATCTGCTCGTAACAACTCTTTCTTCGTTTTTTCCTCATACAATTGTTCAAGCATTTCAACATCAACTACTTGTTCCATCTTACACTCAAGTGTATATATATCTTCTTCTACATGTATTAACTCTGTTTCGATCTCTTCAACATTCCTAGATTCTTTCTTTTTTACAGGAGCTGTTTCCACACCTTTTCTTCCTTGGTGCTTCTGCTTTGTTACTTGTTTCTCGAGCTTTTCCTCCCACTTTTGACGAGCCCATGCATAGTTCCCTGCAAACTCAAATAATTTACGCTCATCAATCCAATACGTCTTTTCAAATAACTTATTTAAAAAATAACGATCATGTGAAACAGCTAAAATCGTTCCATTATATTGTTCAAGGGCTTCCTCTAAAACTTCCCTTGATTCAATATCAAGATGGTTTGTCGGCTCATCTAAAATTAGAAAATTGATGTCTTGATACATAAGTTGCGCAAGTCTTAATCTCATTTTTTCTCCACCACTAAGTTGCGTTACTTTCTTAAATACTGCTGGACCATAAAACAAAAACTTAGCTAATATATGTCTTGCTTCTCCCTCTGTTACAGCCACATTCTCTCTGAATGCTTCCAATACATTACTCTTCATATTTTCATATGCATGTTGTGATAAATAACCAATTTTGACACTACTACCAATTCGAATTTCACCAACGTCTGGATTTATTTCTTCTAATAGTAGTTTTAATAATGTAGTCTTCCCTGTACCATTACGACCAACGATAGCAGCACGCTCTTGAAAACGAACATGTAAATTCGCTTGTTCAAATAAAGATCGGCCAGCAAAACCTTTACTCACTTCTTTCATTACAACAACATCTTTTCCGCTTCTCTCTTGCCCTTCAAACTGAAGACCCATCTGTTTTCTTTCTAAAATCGGTCTCTTTAATTTCTCTATACGCTCTAACGCACGTTCCATATTCCTCGCTCTTTTATGCAATCCTTCATTCGGAGGATTCGCTTGATTTGCCCATTCACGTAGGCGCTTAATTGCTTCTTTCATTTTCTTTATTTTCTTTTGCTGCTCTTGATAAGCTTGAAACTCTTGAAGTAATCTTTCTTCCTTCTCCTCAACGAACTGAGAATAATTCGTATGGTACACGTGAATCTCTCCATCTTCCAGATCAAAAATTTTCGTTACAACTTCATCAAGGAAATAGCGATCGTGTGAAATAACCATAACTGTTCCATTATATTCTTTTAAAAATTTCTCTAACCATTCAACTGCAAACAAATCTAAATGATTTGTTGGTTCATCTAATAGAAGTAAATCTGGTTTCTGCAATAGCATATATGCAAGGCTTACTTTCGTCTGTTCTCCTCCACTTAATTCCGTAAATACTCTTGGAAATAAGTCTGTTACTTGTAAGCCATTTGCTACCTTCATTATATTTGCCTCTATTTCATAACCACCGAGAAATGCAAATTTTTCTTGAATTATTCCGTATCTCTCCATTAGCTTTTTCAAAGAAGATTGTTCCTGCTCCTCCGCCATATTTTTTTCTAGAGCATGCATTTCTTTTTCTAATTCCTTTTCTACTTTAAAAGCGGAACTCAATACATCATATACAGTCATGGCCTCATCAAACTTCGGAATTTGTGCGACATGACCAATACGTGTACCTTTCTTCATATGAATGGCTCCTGCATCCAAACTCTCCATTCCCGTTAGAAGCCCAAAGATTGTTGTCTTCCCACTACCGTTACGACCAACTAACACAACACGTTCACCATTCTTTATTTCAAGCGATATATTTTCAAATATGATGTTTCCACCAAAAGATTTCGTTACATTATTTACACTACAAATAGTCATTTTCCGTACTCCTTTCAATATAAAAAACCATGAGAAAGAAACATTCCCCATGGTTTTCGGCATAGAAAAAGGAAGCCAAATAGCTCCCTTTTCACACGTTTATTAAAAATGGGTGAAGAGATTTCTATCGTTCAATAGTCACTATGCAATTGTTAAAAAAGGGCATACGTATCCCGTTAACAACTACATCATGAAAAATCGCACGACAAAAATAGATAAAATCTAAAAATTTGGCACGCGCAGCTAAAGAACGTTTCATCTCATTCACCCCTTTCGTACGGAATTTAATACTTACTTCTTTATTATACTTTCCAATTTCATGTTTGAATAGTCATTTTTCTGAAAATAATGAAGATAGACTAAACATTTCAATAAGTGACATCAAATCTTACAAAACTGTTATGTTCACGTAATGGAAAGCGATAGTACGAAAAGATGCCTCCCTATACAATAAAGATGTAAAACAAGAGTGACAAACACAAGGAGGAAACAAACATGATGAAAGAAATCGTAAAAGCAATCTTTGAGGTATTAGTGAACGGACAAGCAGTTGTAAAAGAACTAAATGAACTATAAAAAGGAGTGAAGAAATATGATGAACATGGTGAAAATGATTTTACACGCTTTAGTCGATGCAAAAGCAGTTAGCCAAGAATTAAACCAACAATAAAAAGGGGTATATGAATATGAAGAAAGCCATTATTATAATTGCAAGCACAGCAATCACTTTATACACAATAAAAAATAGAAAAAAGAAAAACAATGAAAATGTTCTATATTATCCATACACACTATTAGAGAAAAAATAAAAGACAAGGTACCCTATCGTAATGAGGATATCTTGTCTTTTATTTTTTCCATATTGTCTTTAGAGGATTTCCTTCTCCTTTTCCCGAATGTATTAAGCGGGATTTTTACACATATTTTAAAGGGGCATATATACAAATGGATACACAACAACTATATTTTTTAAACGATATCGGTAAACAAAAACCAGAAAGTATTCGGAATAGAAGCGCTGCATGTCCATTTTGCGATAAAGAACATTTAACGGATATTTTAGCAACTGATGGTTCTATTATTTGGTTAAAAAATAAATTTCCTACATTACAAGATACATTTCAAACGGTGCTGATTGAAACGGATAATTGCGAAGATCATATCGCAACATATACAGAAGAACATATGCGAAAATTAATGCAATTTTCTATTCAACATTGGTTACACTTACAGAAGAACGAAGAATTTGCATCTGTAATTTTATACAAAAATCACGGTCCATTTTCAGGTGGAAGTTTGCATCATGCACACATGCAAATTATCGGAATGAAATATGTAGATTATCTTGAAAATATTGAAGAAGAAAATTTTCAAGGGGTAATTGTTCAAAAAAATGAACGCATTGAGCTTAATATTTCAGAGCGTCCCATTATTGGCTTCACTGAATTCAATATAATCATTGATAATATTTCATATATAGATGAAATGGCAAATTACATTCAGCAAACTGTACGTTACATACTGATAGATTTCCATAAAGGATGCAGTAGTTATAACTTATTCTTCTATTACTTAAATGGAAAAATCATTTGTAAAGTTGTACCTAGATTTGTCGTTTCACCATTGTATGTAGGATATAAAATACCGCAAGTTTCTACAAAACTAGAAGAGGTGAAAATACAACTCACGCAGTATTTCACGAAAGAAAAGGATGAAATTATTCATAAAAAAACAGAGTAGGTATAGAAAACCTACTCTTTTACCCCGCATTAACGAGCAGTAAAACTTCCACCTCAAAATCCGGAAAACGCTAGAATTTAGGCGGAAGATTAACTGCTCGTAAAAGCCCGATTGGTGAAGACTAATAATCAGCGGGGGATGAACAGACTCCCCCACTGATTAAAGTTTCACTTTATTACACCTTTATTTCGATAGTACACATCTTCTAGTCCGATGTTATACTTCATGTTATTATCCGTCCACTCTGGCCCTAAATTCCCTGGCCATCCAGATGTATTCGCTATATATTTCAGTAATGCAAAATCAGTCAAACCTTTTTGCACCCCACGCTTATATCCTTTCATTAAATGCGGCATTGCAATTTGCGCATTTGTACGTGGATCTTTCAGCTCATCATCAGTTAAATGTTCTGGTGCAAGCCCGCCGCCGCGGTGTAGTTGAAACAATCCAAATGAAGTTCCATTATCTCCAACACTTCTTGGATTTAATCGACTTTCATGCTCGGCAATTGCAAGAGGTATCCATTCCGGAAGATTTACTTTCTTCGCTTCCTCTATAATGATTTGTTTCATCTGTTTTGCTTCTTCTGAATCAACATAGCTTGTTCCATTCACTAGCTTATCCATTCCTTCAGACTTTCCTTGGAAATATAAATATACTCCAAGAACAACTAAAAATCCTACAAAGAATTTCTTCACTACCTCTACCTCTTTCTCCGCTGAAATTTGTCCCCTTTCAGCCTTCCCTTTACAATTACCTACATTCTATTACTCTTTTATCATAGCAAATAACTATACGTATTATCATCATGCTTTAGACCGATTTTGTGAAAAAACAGCTGGTAAATACGTGCAAAAATGTAACTTTCATAGACTATAACGCATTTATTGTATATAATTGTAAACTGAACTCTATATATAGAATAGGAGCGTACAAAATGAAAAAATGCCTAACACTCTTGTTCAGCATTTTACTACTCATCCCTACCTACACCTCTGCACAAACATCATCAAAACCAAAAGTACTTGTTTTGTATAGTACACAAGACGATAAAGTTTCAAATAATGTCCAAATCCTTAATACTCAATTAGGACATTTTACAAATGATATAACCGTAAAAAACTTAAAAGAAGCAACTTCAATTAATAACGTATCCTCCTATACACATATTGTTTATATCGGTGAAACAAAAGAAGCGTTTTCTGATGAAACGAAACAATTTCTAGAAAACTTCTCCGGCCCTGTATTAGTATTAGGACAAAATGTTGAACAATTATCTAAGCGTTTTTCTTTCATTACATTGAAGAGTGACAATATACGAGTTAATAAAATTGAATATTCAGAAAAGGAGCTAAAAAATACCTTAGAAGAGGAACGATTAATTCAATCATTTGATACGAATGGAACTGTGCTTGCTAACGCTTTAAGCTCAAATAACACTAACCCACTAATCGTTCAGCATGAAATATCTTATTATGTTGCAACACCTAACCTCTTTGACTGGATGTCTCATTACGTCGGTGAAATGTTATTTTCTTATTTCAGCCAAAAACCAACGAAAAATAAAGTTGAAGCTTATTTACGTCTTGAGGATGTTCACCCAGCAGCAGATATAAATCAATTGAAAGAAATTGCTGAATTACTAAAAGAGAAAAAGATGCCTTACATGATTACTGTTATTCCGGTATATAAAGATCCAGATACAGGAAAGATAATACATTTAAAAGATAAACCAGAACTAGTTGATCTTTTACGCTCTATGCAAGATGATGGTGCAGCAATTATTATGCATGGTTATACTCACCAATTTTATGACAGTGAAACAGGTGAGGGCTTTGAATTTTGGGATGTCAAAACAGATCAACCAATTCGCCAACCGAAGCATGAAAAACCGAAGACAAAAGATGACTTTCCAAATATAGAGGCATATAACCAATATGTAAAAAAAGGGGAAGAATTCGAGGAAAAATATACGAAAAATCATATTGAAAAAGGAATTCAAGAACTTGTAGATGCTAAACTATATCCTGTTGCCTTTGAAGCACCTCATTACACGATGTCTCAAAAAGGATATGAAATATTATCAAGGTACTTTTCAACTTATGTAGGACAACTACAGTTAAATGATACAACTTGGAAATCCATGCACTCACCATATTATACAAGTACTCCGTCATTTTTACATGGAATGAAACTATTGCCTGAAACAGTCGGATTTATTGAAGAAGATACGCCACAAACTATTGCTAAAATGAAAGAACGTGCTCTATCTGTTTCTAAATTATCCGATGGGATTATTGGGGTATTTTATCATCCTTACTTAGGTGTGAAACCATTAAAAGAAGTATTAAAGGATCTAGAAAGTATTCCAAATATAGAGTGGATTGATTTACAAAAGGAAAAGAATGAAGTAAAAATGAAAGATATTCATATTACGACAAATAAAGACGGCATTCACGTTGAAAAACCAACCAGTGCGAATGACATAATTGATTATATAAAGCAATATGGCTTCTTCCTTATACTGGGGTTCGTTATCATTGTCTTTCTTTTATTATTAAAACGTGCGAAGAAATTAGAATCCTAATACAAAACCACCAAGCATTCTGCTTGGTGGTTTTTTTAACTTAAACCAAAACGTGGCATGTTATTAATAACCCATTGATTATTTTCATAAATAAATTCAACTTCTACTTTTTCCGTTACATTATCATAGTCATTATACGTTTCTACCTGCGCTTTTATTTTCCCATCCTTTAACTCGGCAGAAATAATTTTTGTAAATTTAGTTGCTGCTTTTGACCCTGGATCTCCAATAGCATAGTGCATTTTTCCATTTAACTCTTTAATATATTTACTCTTCATATACTGTGCTATAAATGATTTTGAAAAGTACGTAGATAGCGTAGTCTCTAAATTATCTTTCTTATTATAAATAGGGTTCACTAATTCCCCGTATGAAAAATCCCCTACTCGTTTTGGGTTTCCTGTTAGTGCAGCCATTTGAACATTAGTCAGTTCCTTCTGTGCATTCCATACTTTCTGTAACATAACGTTATCTGCTAGCTTCTTATCTTTTACTTCATTTGATTTCTTTGTATCCAAATTCATGATAGTTCCATTATCCGTATAGAGATACATATCTCCTGCTACAAAATATAAATAGGATTTAGTTGGTTCAACCGCTTTATTATAAATTACCTTTTCATTTCCACCATTTATTTTCTTCTTATATACTCCATCCTTTTTTAAATAATAAAAAGTATCCCCTTTCACATTCATCTGCAAGGCATCCTTTACCAATAACTTTTCATTATTTTGTTGAACGTCTATTTCATATATGCCATGCTCAGCTTCATTTGTTTCAAAAGGTAACGAAAAGTCGACAACAGCATATAATTTTTCATTATTATACGTAGCACTAGATATTGTTGCATAATTTTCTTTTGACCAAGTTTTATTATCTTTTGTCATTTGTGTTCCACGATTTTTATTCCAATGTAGAATACTATCATCTATCGTTCGAGACCAACCAGAATTTTTAAATGCCGCTTCTTCTTCCTGTCCCGTCTTCAAATTGATTTTTGCGATCCCTACAATATCAAAACCACCATGCTCAGAATATTTTTTCGGATAAAATAAAGTTTGATCTTTTATATAAACATAATTTGTATCCGCTTTTAACGTATCTAACTTTTTATTTGATATATCATACTTCATTAAAGAAGATAATCCCGCATTCTTCTCTTCATCCGTATGAATAAAATATAAAGCTTTGTTTTTTATATTTATGTAAGAAGCATTTACACCTTCCACTACACGTTCCGAAGTCTGAAATTGATCTTTCGTACGATAAATGCCTCCTGTATTTTTATCACCATTTACCGCATAGTAAACCCATCCATTACTCTCTGCCATCTTCCCTTTATTAGAACTGTTTCCAACCGAATTCCCGTTTTTTTCAGTTTCTTTCATCTGTTTTTCAACTACTGGATCAATTTGTTCTTCTTTACTTTCTTGCGTTGCGTTGGGATTTATAGCCTTCTTTTCTGCTTCACAACCAAACGCTGCAACTGAAAGTGCACCGATCATCATTGTAATAGCTATTTTTTTATGTGCTTTCCCCATTTTCTCCCCTACTTCCTTCATCAAATTAAACATATCATAAATTATAGAAAAAATTAGAAAAAATATCCATAATAAAAAGAATAAGAGTACCTCTCCTATCCTTTCAAATAAAGCGAAACCTTAATCAGTCAGGGTCTTAATCCCCGGCAAATAGCGGGGTAAAATCGAATGGTATTTTCATATATTGTTTCTGCAACCTGATCAACAGATATGTTTTTTATAACACTAATTTCCTTTAATACATCTCGAATCATTCTCGGGTGCGTCATAACATCGTCTTGAAATTCCCACGGTCCATCTGTTTCTACCATCACATATTCAAGCGGATAATACGAAACAATTTTTCTAATCTTCTCCTTATGTAAAACATCCGGTGTAATCGAAATATAATAACCATTCTTCATCATCCGTTTCATTGTTTCATCACTTCCTTTAAACCAATGGAAATGTGCACGTGAAACTTTATATTTCTCTAGCAAATCACATACAGTGTCAGCATCTTCATAAACTGCGTGTAATATAATCGGCAAATTATACTTACTAGCTAGTTCTATAAATTTTTTCAATACAGCTATGTATGGATCTACAGCAATGCTTTCATCTTCTTTCCTCAAATAATAGGGCAAACCTACTTCACCAATCGCAACAATTTCCTCTGCGTTCTGTTCAATAAGTTTATAAATCTGTTCACACTCTTCTTTATGAATCTGTTGCTCTGGATGAAACCCTATCGCTGGATATATAAAGGGATACTTCTTAGCTAAAGATAACGTTTCCTTACAAGATTGATAATTCATAGATACAGCAATAAGCCCCTTTATTTCATTACTATTTTCCACCTCTTTCAGTAATCTGTTCTTCTCTTCATCCTTATATTGATCAACATGTATATGACTATCAATCCATTTCATCTTTATGCCCCCATAAAAAAAACAAGAAAGGACTTCCTTTCTTGTTTTATCATCTATATTATTTAACAATTAAGTTTGTTATGATATCAAATAATCCAATACACACTACGGCAACAGTAAAGTAGCTACAGAAATCTTTAATTGGTAACTTCACTACTTCTTCTTTACGCATCCCATTTTTCTCCCTTCTTACTAGATCCC